>RFHH01000014.1 GCA_003696075.1 Acidobacteriota bacterium | reverse complement strand
CCGGCGCACCTGTGGTCCCCTCCGAGCCTCGCGGGCGATCGCCTCGACGTCGATCCCGTTCGGGATCACGACGATCCGCTCCGGCGGCGCGGCGTACCGCTCGACGAGGAACCGCGCTCCCGCGCTCGAGTTGACCAGCGTCCGCGGGCAGCTCCGGAACATCGCCCGGTAGATCACCCGCTTGACGCGTGCGGGCCACACCACCGTCCCGCGCGCGGAAGGGAGGAGGCGGACACCCCGGCACGCGCGGGTGGCGAGAAAGGCGTAGCCCGAGGCCAGCAGGTGCACGGCATGGACGAGCGTCAGCCGCTCGCGGCGGATCAACCGCCGCAGCGCCAACAGCCGCCCCAGTTCGAAGCTGCGCCGCCGGGGAAGGACCGCCAGTGGGTAGCCGAGGCGCTGCAGGAGCGGGCCGTACGGCTCGACCGCCTCCGACAGGCAGCAGACGATGTCAGGACGCCAGGGGCTCTCCGCCAGCCTCTCGAGGAGCAGGGCGGTCTGCCGCTCGGCCCCCCCGTAGCCCAGCTGGCTGACGACGATTCCCACCCGCGTGCCGTGCGGCCGCTTCGGCTCACCCACGGCCGCACCTCGCGAGGACGGCGAAGAGCCCGCGCTCCGATGGCCCGGCGTAAACCCCGGCCCGCGGGAGCAGGAGCGGGTCCTGTCCCGGGCGGATCGGGAAACAGCGGGAGGTCACGGCGGTGCGAAAACCGGCGGAGGCCACGGCGCGCCGCGCCCTCCCGGCGTTGCGGCCGCCCCCGCCGGGGTTGGGATAGGCGAAGTGGACTACCGGTTCGTCCAGGACCGCCTCCAGGTCGGCCCGCGAGCCGGCGACCTCCTCCTCGAGCCGGTCGGCGGGCAGGCGGTCGAGGTGGGGATGGCTCCGCGTGTGGGCGCCGACCGTCATGCCGGCGTCGCGGAGGGCGAGAACCTGCTCGGGTGTCATGAAGCTCGTCCCGAGTCCTTCACCGCGGGCGAGGCCAGCCGCTTCGGCCAGGACCGCGAGGGCCCTCTCGCGGTCGGCCGCTCCGAGCGCCGACAGTTCGCGCGTGAGGCGGCGGCGCACGCCGCGGCGGGCGCCCGCGGCGGGGACGCGGAGCGGAGGGATGCCCGGCAGCTCCAGCCGTCCCTCCGGCAGCCGCGGCACGCAGCGCCACACCTCCGAGATCCAAAGGCCGCGCCGGTGCGCGAGCGGTCCGGTGGTGACGTAGAAGGTGGCACTCAGGCCGGCCGCCTTCAGGATCGGCAGCGCGTGGTCGTGGTTGTCGCGATAGCCGTCGTCGAAGGTGACGACCACCGCGGGTCGCCCGCGGGGGGCGGTGGAAGCCCGGTTGAGGAGCTCGTCCAGGCCGATCACCTCGAACCGCTCGGCGAGGAGCCGGACATGTTCGGCGAACCTTTCCGGAGGGATCGACAGGCCGGGATCGAGATAACCGGCTGCCTCGGCCGCCGGTGCGACGGAGTGGTAGCGGAGCACCAGCGCCCGCGCAGGCGAGCGCAGGCACCGGACGATCCGTCGCCGCCGCCGGAACGCGGCGAGGCGGGCTAGGAGGCGCAACGGCGGCCCTCCCCGCGGCCGGACCCCGGCACCCTGCCTGAACGCGGGCTCATCGGCCGCCCAGGATAGCCGGAAAGCCCGCGAGCGGCGCCCGCGCTGGCCCCGGCGCGCCGGCTCACATTATCGTAAGCACGGGCCGGGAAGGATCCGTCCCCGAGCGCGAAAGCGGAGCCGCCGTGACACCGGCCGTCGCCACACATCCCCCGCTGCGTCCCGTCCGGGAGCGCCCGGAGGAGCCTCGCTCGGTCAAGCTCGCGGCCAACGAGGTGATGCTCCTGGTGACCGCGGTCTGCTGCGTCGCCATCGCCTACGCGTTCCCCTTCCGCTCGGTGAAGTACGGCCTGATCGTCTTCTTCGGAACGCTCCTGCTCCTGCAGACGGTGCGGCGCCCCGCCATCGGGATGGCGATGCTGGTCTTCGCGGCCCCCGCGATGGATCTGCTGCCCCAGACGCTCCTGCCGATCCGCGGGTTCAACGTCGAAACGGCGATGATCCTCTTCCTGCTCTTCTTGTGGGGCAGGGCGAACATGATGTACGGCCGCGACACGGCGCGGACGACGCTGGGCCGGTTCGTGCTGGCCTACGTGCTGATGATCCTGCTCAGCAGCGTGCACACGTGGCTCCTGTTCCGGGTCAGCCTGTTCGACATTCTCGCGAAGGCGAAGAACCACCTCTCCTGGATGCTCTACCTGCCCGTCGCCTTCCACACGCTCCGGACTCCCCGCGATCAGAAGCTCTGCTTCGGGGCGTCGGTGCTGTCGATCTTCCTCGTCAGCGTGCAGGCGATCAACAACCACTGGCTCGCGTTCGTTGCCGGAACCCTCGACCGGCACCGCGCCGGGTCGCTCCTCGCGCCGCAACCGAACATCTTCGGCGGGGCGCTGGCCATGTACCTGCCGGTCCTCGCCGTGATGACCATCAACGCATCCGGTCCGCGCCTCGTCCGCTTCTGGTACGCGATCTGCAGCGTCGCGTGCGGCTTCGCGCTGATCCTCACCCTTTCCCGCGGAGCCTGGCTCGGAGCGGTGGCAGGGCTGTTGGTGGTCGCGATGTTCCGGAACTGGAAGCTGCTGGCCCTGCTGGTGCTGCTGGCGGCCACGTGGCAGCTGTGGGTGCCCCAGGCCGCCATCGACCGGGTGCAGATGACCACGAAGGCCGAAGGGGATCTCGGCGCGGAGGATCAGATCGCCGACGACTCGACCCAGATGAGGATCGAGCAGTACCGTTCGTTGCCCGCCATGATGGCGCCGCATCCGATCGTCGGCTGGGGTTACAAGTCTTTCCCGAGGATCTTCCAGAAGTACGGCACCCTGGGAATCGTCAAGGGCGCGCATTCGACCTACTGCCAGATCGCCACGGAGGAGGGGATCGTCGGGCTGGTCGTCCTGGCAGCCCTTTTCTTCGCGATGGCGATGACGGGAATCCGTGCCTACAAGGACGCCGAGGATCCGTTCCATCGTTGGCTCGGAGTCGGCGTTCTCGGAGCCACGGTTTCGATGGCGCTGTGCATGGCCACGGGCGCCCGCTTCGAGGCCCAGAAGGTCTTCGTCTACTTCTGGGTTTTCGCGGGCGTGGTAGAGCGGGAGGCGATCTTCGGATTCGCGGGGCGGGCGCCGCGGGGTCCGCGACCCCTCGACGCCGCGCCGCGGCCCGCCTGGGACGCTCGGCCCTGAAACCGATGCGCATTCTCTTCCTCGGTCCGGCGAACGCCTGTCACGTGACCCGGTGGGTGGGATTCCTCCAGCGCGCCGGCCACGACGTCCTCCTCGCCTCGCTCCACGAGATTCCGCCACAGCAGCGAGGAAGGGCGGAGCCGCTGGTGCCGGTGCCGGGGAAGGGGGCGACCTCGCTCCTCGCGTTCGTGCGGGCACTCCCCGTGGTGAGGAGGCTGGCGCGAAGGCACGCTCCGGATCTTTGCGTCGCCTACTACATGACCAGCTACGGGCTTCTCGCCGCCGTGGCCGGATGCCGCCCTTGGATCGGTGCGGCGGCGGGAGGGGACGTGCTCGTCGACGCGTTCGACCCGTGGCCGCGGCGCCTCCGGAACCGCCTGGCGCTCCGGATCGCCCTGCCGCGGGCCGCGGGAATGCTCGCCTGGGCCGACCACGTGGCGCGCCGCCTCGTGGAGCTGGGATATCCGCGGGAGAGAATCCTGGTCCAGCCGAGGGGCGTGGACCGCGCCCTCTTCCGCCATCGGCCGCCCCGGCGGCGGATGCCGAACGATCCACTCCGGGTGCTCTCGATCCGGTGGCTCAAGCCGCTCTACCGGGTGGACACTCTCGTCGAAGCGCTGGCGGAGCTGCGTCGCCGGGGTGTTCCCTTCGAGGCGAGGATCGGGGGCACGGGTCCCGAGCGCCCTCGTCTCGAGGCGCTCGCCCGCCGGCTCGGTCTGGCGGGGCCGTTGCGGTTCCTGGGAGAGATCCCCGCCGACGAGGTTCCGTCGCAGCTGGCCTGGAGCGACGTCTACGTGAGCACCTCGAGCAGCGACGGTGCCTCAGCATCCCTTTTCGAGGCCCTGGCCGTCGGCAGCTATCCGGTCGTCACCGACATCGAGGCCAACCGCCCGTACGTGGTCCCGGGACGGACGGGAGCGCTGTTCCCGGTCGGTGACGCGAAGGCGCTCGCCGACCGCCTGGAAGCGGTGGCCCGCGACGACGACGCGAGGCGGGCGGCGATCGCGGCGGCGAGGAGCCTCGTCGAAACGCGCCTGGACTGGGAGGCGAACATGCGTCGCATCGAGGGATTCCTCGAGAGAACTTCCGGGCGGGCATGAGACTTGCTTCGATCCCGGGGGGGCCGGATCTTAGGGATGCGGGAGGGCCCGGTGACGAGCCGTCCGAGTTGGTTGCCGTTCGTTCTGGCCGCCGCGGTCGGCGTCACGGCGGCGGCCGCCGCCGACATCTACGTCCGGCCCGACGGTTCGGACGCCTGTGACGGCCGTGCGGACGTCCCGGCCGGCGACGGCGGCAGCTGCGCCGTCCGCACGATCGAGCGGGCGAACGCCCTCGCGGGTTGCGGGGACACGGTGCACCTCGCACCGGGGGACTACTACGAGAAGAGGATCTCGATCACGAATTCGTGCTCGGCCGCGGCTCCGAAGCGGTTCACCGGCGCCGGCGTCGGCGCGAGCTTCTGGATGGCCGGCGCTGTGTCGATCGACGATTCCCGCTGCACCCCGGATCCGGACCACCCCGGGGTGTATCGCTGCCCGAAGGGCGGCGTGGCCACCGGGACCTCGAACAGCCCCCAGAGCTGTCTCATCCAGCGGTACACGACCAGCGTGTACTGGGAGGACGAGAACGGCAGCAAGGGGGACATGGTCGGTCCGGTGTGCCTGACGCGGAACACCAACGGCGCCGCCGATGTCGCGGGGAAGGAGGGGAACTACTTCGAGACCGCCACGGACTACTGGGTGCGCCCGTGGGACGACCGTGACCCGCGCGTCGCCGGCGGGGTCGACCTGATCGCTGCCGCCGCCTCCTGCACCACCCGATCGTCCAACGGGATCCACATCACCGGCTCGAACATCGTCCTCGAGCGGATGACCGTGATCACCCCGTGCTACCAGGCGATCGGCATCTCGGGGCGTTCCGTCACCCTTCAGGATCTCGAGGTCTACGGCGGGATGGTCTGGGCCTACACGACGAGCTCGGACCTGACGTACCGGCGGCTCAAGGTCAAGAACGCCTATCGGCGCCCCGACAACATGGGAACGGTCACGGGGACCTCCTGGAACGCCGCGAGCCAGTGCATGGCGACCCAGGCGCGCGGCTTCACCATGGAGGATATCGAGACCTACGGCTGCCGCGAGGGATTCAGCTTTTCCGGGGGCGCCAGCAACGGAACGGTCGACGGGCTGTTCGTCCACGGTTCGTACAACCACGGACTGATCGTCATCGATACCGAGACGCACGATATCCTCATCCGCGACGCGGTGACGTACAACGTGCAGGAGGCGGTCTTCATCGAGTGCCCTTACAACATCACCTTCGAAAACTGCACGTTCCCGCAGGTAGCGTCGCCGGGATGCGTCGTGATTCAAGGGAACAACGGCTGTCCCGCCGACCGGCCTCACAACCTCGACTTCTTCAACAACATCATCACCTGCATGATCTGGCACGGTTATGGCGGCGACACCTGGGCGAAGGGCGGCCACGACCTCGACTACAACACCTACATCTCGGATAACGGGAGGTCATGGGTCCAGCGCAACGTCTCGGCGAACAAGTCGATGCGCCTCACGGCCTGGAAGAACTGGGCGGACGATCCTTGCCCCGACTGCACGCGGGATCCGCACAGCCGGACGGCCACCAAGGCCCAGGTCTACAAGAACTGGATGGACAGGGACGACCGGCTCGGCGCGGGCTACGACTTCGATCTGAGAACCGATTCGCCCGTCATCGGCACCGCTTCGCCGGAGCACGGCGACATGGTCGACATCGAGGGCGTGGCGCGGTCCCTGCCCAAGGATCCCGGGGCGTATGCACACGAGGAGGGGACCGGGAAGCCCGCCTGTTCGGACGGCGCCGACAACGACGGTGACGGGGCGGTGGACTATCCGGAAGACTACGGGTGCACGTCCGCCGCCGACACGTCGGAGGTCGGCGTGCGGGAATGCGGTGACGGCGCCGACAACGACGGTGACGGGAAGATCGACCAGGACGACGGGAACTGCTCGGGCCCCAACGATGACGCCGAGAACCGCTGCGGGGACGGCGTCAGGGAACCCGGCGCCGAGGAGTGCGACGGTGCCGACCTGGGCGGCGCCACGTGCTCGTCCCGCGGGCACGCTGCCGGGACCTTGCGGTGCACGGCTTCCTGCACGTTCGACGAATCCGGATGCAACGACCCTCCGGCGGACGTCGAGAACGCGGAGCGAGGGGACACGCAACCGGGCGGATAGGCCCGGCCGCCGCTGCGCCGTCCCGCGGGCCGGTTACCTTCCCGCACGATGGGCCATCGGACCGCCGCGGCCGCGGAAGGCGGTGTCGGGGCAGCGGGGGACCCGGCTTGCCGGACGGGTTCGGCGGCGCGCCGGTGCCCGCGGAAGCGATAGGCGGAAGCTACCGGCGGACGGAATCCTCCGCTAGGGAGGCGGGAGCCGGGAGGCGGCGGAAGGGCCGGTCGGGCGCGCGTTCGGGATGCGGGAGGCGGGAACGGACGCATACCGCCGGCGCCCCGGAGCCGTTGCGCACCGCCGCGCGGGCAACTCGGATCAGATCGAAACTCCCATGCGGTTCCGGAGCGCCAGCGCGAACAGCAGCAT
>RFHH01000013.1 GCA_003696075.1 Acidobacteriota bacterium | reverse complement strand
CGCCGGCGGCGATTCGCGCACCGGGTAACGTCGCGAGGGTCGCGCGGATCCTCGCGCGGCGGCTCCCTCGCGGCCTGCGCGTTCCGCTTCGCCCGCCGCGGTGAGCCGCCTTCGCGACGCTCCCCGAGGGAACCGCGTCTGGCCGGCACTCGCGAGGGTTTTCCGGCGCTGCCGCGCGCCGGCGGCTCGGGAACCGGGCGCCGCCGGTGAGCCGAAACGGTGGGAGGTGCTCCCTCGATGGTGCGAAACGCGGGGCAACCCGAAGGAGGACACCCAGTTCGGCCCGGCCCGCCGGCTTCGAGCCGCCCGAGAGCGTAGCCCCCGAACTCCCAACGGCTTCGATGGGAAAGCGCACCATTGCGGATGCACGTCCGACACGTGGCGTGCCGGGCGAAAGCGCCGGGAGGTGCACCCTCGATGGTGCCGAACGTGTGGCGACTCGATGTCGGATAGAGATTCCGCTCCGATCTCGCGGGCGTCGCGCCGATCGAAAGCGCACCGTCCAGGGGCTCGGCGGCTCGAATGCGGCAATGCACGATCGGGGATGCCCCTCGTGCGGCTGGGTGCCGGCGATCCCCTCCGCGGAAGCGCCGGCCGCGCGGTGCGTTTGCCGACGAGTTCCTTCCGGGCGAAAAGCCAGCCGGGGCGTCGATCCAGCGGAACGGAATCCGCGCATCGGTGGAGCGCCCGATAGCCGGCCTGCGAAACGTCGTCCCTCGGGGTCGGATAGAGGGGCCGGGCCGTTTCCGAAGCGCCCGGTACGACCCGCCTCGGCGGCGGCAGCCTGCCTTTTCTCTCCGAGCGCTCGGGAAAGATCCGGCGGAACCGCACCGAAGTGCGGGCGGCCGCCGCCGCCCTGCCGCCGGCGGTGCCGCAGCCCGGCCGCTGTTCCGCCTCGCGGTTCCGGAGCGGCGCCGTCCGCGACGGGACTCCGCGGCCCGCGGCGCCTTCCGCCGGTCGGCTCGTCGGGGGACATGACGGCTCCGAATTTCGTGTGAAAAAAGGCGGCAGAGGGTTCCGACGAAAAGAGGGGACGGTCCGCGCTCGCGGCGGCGCGTGCACGCGTTCGGCCGCCGCGGACCGCTGCCGGCGGCGCTCCGCAGGACGTCCGGGCGCCATCGCGCGGCAGGGGAATCGACACGGACGCCTGACGGCTCCGCGGAGGGCCGTCCGTGCGCGCCGCCCGCTCCGCCGCGGCCGCGGCGCGCGGGGAGGTCAGGATGCGTCTTCTCGGGAGTTCCGGTCTGTTCGCGCGGCCTCGCTTCGGTGCCGCGCCTCCGGTCGCTTCGTTTCTGCTGGCCGCCGCGGTCCTCTTCGCGGCGGCCCCGGCAGCCGCCCAGGGGCCGCCGCCAGCGGACATGCTCGTCGACCCGCCGCAGCTCGTCGCCGAGCCCTCGAGGGCCTGGGGTCCGCGCGGTCTGGTCGACGCCGGTTTCGGGCACCTGGTCGCGCTGATCCACGACCAGGCCTACGAGGAGCTGCAGGTGCAGTTCAGCTCCGACGACGGGCGGACGTGGTCGCTCGCGTTCTGGGAGTACAACGTGACCCAGGCGCCCGCGATCTGCTCCGACCGACTCGGGAGCGTCTACCTCGTGTGGGCGCAGGATTGGGAACCGCAACGGATCTACATCCGCCGGTCGGCCGACTTCGGTCAGAGCTGGGATCCGCCGCTCCTCGTCGGGCAGCCGAACTTTCTCGCCGGCCCGCCGCTTCTCGCGTGCAACGCCGCCGGACAGGTGTTCGTCCTCTGGATGGAGGCGGTCGGGGCGTCGCGCGACCTCTACGCGGCCGGGATCGATTTCTCCAGCGGCGGCGCTCCGGTGGTCGCCAAGCTGAACGACGCGCCCCTCGCCGACCCCCAGCCCGCGCTGGCGGCCGGATGGGGGCGTGTGGGGTGGGCCGTCTGGCTCACCGATCCGCCGTACGCCTCCGTTCAGTTCTCCCGGACCCGTGACGGCGGCGCGACCTGGTCGCCGCCGGCTCCGGTGCCGTACCCCTCGATCCTCGAGCGCACGGCCGCTTCTCCGCGGATCGCCGCCCAGGGGATCGGAACCGCTGCGGTGGCCTGGCTCGAGCGCCCGTTGGGGGGAAGGGCGCGCGTGTACGTCAGCTCGACGAGCGACGGTGGCGTCACCTGGCTCGGCCAACCCACCCAGCCGGACGGTGGGTCCTGCTCCGGCGGGGACGAGACCCTGCCGCGCCTCTGCCTCGGCAGCGCCGGCCTGGCGGTCGCCTTCGGCTGCGCGGTGGATCCGGGCCGGGTGACCGTCGGGACCAACCTGAGCCGCGATCTCGGGGCCACGTGGGTCTACCCCTCGCCCGTGCTTCCGGACGACGAAGACCAGCGCGATCTCGTCGCCTTGGCGCTCGCATGTGACGTGGGGGCGTTCGGGCACCTGCACGTGGCGGCCTGCGTCGAGCCGCGCCACGGACGCCAGCACTTCGTCTCGCTCCGGCACGCGATGGGAGATCCCGCCTGGCGGTTGTGGGAGCCCCACACCGCCGCACCCGACGGCGCTCCCGCCCAACACGGCATCGAGGCGGTGGCAGCCGCGGACCAGGAGGGACGCGGCTTCCTCGAGGTGAACCTCGAGGAGAGCTTCGCCGTCGGGGTGAACGGGACGACCGCCGAGGTGCGCCTCGACACCGCCGAGGGGCCGCCGGGCGCAGGAGAGTCGAGCGAGCCGGCCGTCACCGGAAGCGGATGGCCCGACGTGTACGCTGCCTGGGTCTACTCCTCGCCGATCGAAACGCCCGAGATCCTCGCGGCCGTCTCGCCGGACGGAGGTGTGAACTGGATCCGGTCGGAGACGCCGGTGGCCATCGGTGACGTCGGCGCACCGGCGCTGGCGGCCGCCGGCCGGGGAGCCGGCTCACCGCCTCCCGTCCTCGCCGTCCACACGCGCCGCTCTCCGGGATCCGGTGTCCGCGTCCTCGACTCCGCGGTGAGCTACGACCGAGGCCGCACTTGGCAGCCTGCCGGGCAGGTGAGCCGGACGCCCGACCAGGGCGACATCGCTCAGGCGGTCGTTTGTGCGCCGCGCGGCGGGCCGGCGCGCGTCTACGCCGCCTGGATCAACGAACGCGGCGAGGTGCGGACCAACCGCTGGGCGCCGGCCGTCGGCTGGCAGCCCGAGGACGTCCGCCTCGACACGCCGGCCCCGCGGACCGGGTACGCCTCGGGCCTCCCGGCGATCGCCTGCGATGCGCTGGGGAACGTCTGCGTGGCCTGGGAGGACCATCGGACGATCGAATCGCAGGTGCGCGCCAACTGCTCCCACGACTTCGGCGCGAGCTGGCAGCCGCTGGACGTCCGGCTGGACCAAGCCGACGGGTGGGATGCCTCCCGCCCTGCGCTGGACGCCGACGGGGCCGGAGCCCTCGTGGTGGCGTTCCTCGAGAACGATCCGCTTCTCGGGCGGGCGGTCCGGGTCCGCCACTCTTGCGACGGGGGCGCGACCTGGTCTCCGGTGGCGACGCCGCAGCAGACCTACCAGCTCTCCGCGCGCGTCGACGCCGCGATCGAGCCGCGCGGTCACGTCCTGGTGGCCTGGACGGGCGACGGGCCGGCGGTGACCGTCTCCGCGTCCGCCGACTGGGGGCACACCTGGCTCGAAGAGCAGAGCTTCGCCTGCTCGGAGGCGACCGCTCGATGCCGCGAGGAGGTCTCCGCGGAACTCCGGGCCGACGGCGGAGCGAGTCTCGTGTACGCCTTCACCCCCGCGTTCGCCGACCGGGTGGACATCCGCGCCGTCGTCTCGCGCGATTACGGGGCGAGCTGGAAGGGACCGTTCGGGCTGGCTCCCGACGGCGGGATCGGTCATGAGGGCGCGGGCCAGCTCTTCCGGCCGATCGCCGGTCCCGTGGCCGATGCCGGAGGGCCCGGCGGGCCGGGGGCGGGGGATCCGGTGACCGCGGTCTGGACCGCGGCCCCCATGGACGGTTCCGGGAGCGCCGACGTGGCGGCCGGGCGGTGGCGCGTGCCTTCCGGCCTTCCGCTGGAGATGCGCTGGCTCCGGTTCCACGCGGATCGGCTCACCCTCGAGTGGCTCCCCTCGCCGCCGGAGCAGGCCGACTGGTACGACCTGTACCGCGCGCCGGACGGCGGGCCGTTCGGTTGCCTCGCCCGCGGCCTGACCTCGCCGACCTTCGAGGACCCGGAGCGTCCCGCGCCCGGGCGGGCGTTCTTCTACGTGGTCACCGGCGTGGGGCCCGGCGGCGAGGGATCGGCCGGCCGCGACCTCGGGGTGAGCTGCGAGCCGCCTCCGCCCGAGTGCTCCCTCTGACAGGCGG
>RFHH01000012.1 GCA_003696075.1 Acidobacteriota bacterium | reverse complement strand
TTCTTCGCCCTCGTCAACGGCTTCCCGCGCAGCCGGGTGCGGCAACGCGTCGAGTCGCTCATCGAGCGCTTCGGCCTGGGGGATTTCGCCGATGCGAGGCACTACACGCTCTCCAGCGGTATGAAACAGAAGGTCTCGATCGCCCGAACCGTCGCGCACGACCCGCCGCTGCTCATCTTCGACGAACCCACCGTCGGCCTCGACATCCTCAACGCCATGGAGATGCTCGATCTGATCACCGAGATGCGCGGCGAGGGCAAGACGATCCTCTTCAGCACGCACATCATGAGCGAGGCGGAGAAGCTCTGCGACCGGATCGCGATCATCCACCGGGGCCGCATCCTCGCCTGTGACACCCTCGAAGGACACCGCCGGACGACGGGAAAGCACTATCTCGAGGACATCTTCGTGCACTATGTCCGCCCCGAGGAGGCGGGCCGGAGGGCCGCGCGGACGTGAACCGCCTGCCGCGTGTTCCGGCCGACCCGGGGCGGGTCCTCCTCCTGTTCCGCCACGAAGCGAGATCCTTCCTGCGGGACCGGCGGACGATCTTCTTCGCGGTCGTGCTGCCGCTCATCCTGTTCCCGCTCGTTTTCTGGTTCACGCAGCTCAACGAAAGACGCCAGCGCGAGCGGGCGGAGCGGCAGGTCTGCCGCGTGGCGGTGGCGGGCCCCATGGCCGAGCTGGCGCGGAACCTCCTCGCGCTGGCCGCGGAGACGGAGGCGGGCGGTGGTGTGGAGCTGGTGGAGGCCGCCGATCCCGAGGAGGCCCTCCGAGGCGAGAGGATCGACGCCTATGTCGAGGCGCTTCGTCCCGGCGGGCCTCTCGAGGGCGGCGCGGGGAAGGATGCGGCGGCGGGACGGCCGGCACCGGAAGGCAAGAGCGTTCAGCCCGGGCGGGCCTTGTTCCGGATCCACTTCGTTGGAAACCGGCAGCGCAGCAACCTCGGCGCCCGCCGGGTGGAGCGAGCGCTCGAAGCCGGCAGGGACCGGTGGCGGGAGCGGCTCCTCCGTGACCGCGGCGTGGATCTCGATCTCGGGGAGCTGTTCCCCCTCGAAGCGCGCGACGTGGCGGGCGAGGGGCGGGCGGCCGGTTCGCTGCTCGGCCGGTTTCTCACCGCGATCTTCGTGTTCCTCGTTCTCAGCGGCGGGGCGGCGGTCGCCGTCGACTCTCTCGCCGGGGAAAAAGAGCGCGGAACGCTCGAAACGCTGCTGACCACCGCTGCCACCCGCCGCGAGATCGTCGGCGCCAAGCTCCTGCTGATCCTGGCCGCCGCTCTCACCGTCACGCTCATCAACCTCGGCAACCTCTTGGTCTACGTGAGCTTCGGCCTGCTTTCGCTGCCGGAGGGTCTCGTCGAGGCGCTCCCGCCCGGACGCGTCTTCCTGCTGGTGGTTCTGTTCGTGCCGACAGCGGCCCTGCTGTCGGCCCTCCTGCTCCTCGTATCCGGCCTCGCCCGCACCTACAAGGAGGCGCAGCTCTACCTCATGCCCCTCCAGCTCATCGCCGTCGCCCCACCGCTGGTGGCCGTTCTCCCCGAGATCCGGCTCCGCTCGGCGATCGTGATCGTCCCGCTGGCCAACGTCGGAGTGGCCGTCAAGGAGATCATGACCGGACGCGTGGACTGGCCGATGCTGGCGGTGACCGCGGCGGTCATGGGCGCATCGGCCTTCGTCGCGGCCCGGCTCGCCGCGAGGGCGCTTTCCAACGAACGGCTGATCAGCCCCACGGCCACCGACGAGGCCGACATCGGCGGCGGCCCTGCGCTCTTCGCGCGTCGCGTGCCGTCCTTCGTCGCGGTTCTCTGGGGGATCTTCCTGCTCGTGTCGCTCAACGTGTCCCCGGACACGGACGTGCGGCTGCAGCTCCTGCTGAACGTTGTCCTCCTGTTCGGCGGCGCCTCCTTGGCCGCGATCGCCCACTACCGCCTGCCGTGGCGCGAGATCCTCGGGCCCTCGCGGCCGGGCCTTTCCGTCTGGATCGCGGCGATCGCCGGCGCGCCCGCGGGCGTCGTGGTGATCGGCTCGCTGTTCCGCCTCGCCAGCCGCGTGCTTCCCGTTCCCGAGGCGATGCTCCGCGCCTTCCAGGAGGCCCTCCTCCCGGAGGGAGTGCCGCGCTGGCAGTTGATCCCGATGCTCGCCGTCCTGCCCGCCATCTTCGAAGAACTGCTGTTCCGCGGCGTTCTCCTGTGGGGGCTCCGGCGCCGGCTCTCGCCCGTGGCTGCGTGCCTCGCATCCGGGATCGTGTTCGGAGTGTTCCACACCTCGTTGTGGCGGATCTTCCCCACGGCCGTGCTCGGCACGCTGCTGGCCTGGGTGACGGTCGCGACCGGTTCGCTCTTTCCGGCCGTCCTCTGGCATGCCCTGCACAACGCCTCGGGGATTCTCGCCGCGGAACTCGGCGTCGATCCCGCCGAGCTGGGGCCGGCCGCCATCGGCGCCGCCGTCCTGGTTCTTGCCGGATCCCTGTGGGTGATCAGCGCCCCCGGGCGCGCTCAGATGATGAGCCGCACACCTCCCAGGTCGGAGAGACGATAGGGGAAGCGCGAGCCCGGCGAACCGATAAACATGAAGTTCGTCGGAATGTTCCACTCACGCGAGAGCTTCCGGATGATCTCCGGGCCGAACTCCCCGTGAACGACGACGAAGTCGATCTTGATGTCCGGATACGCTTCATCGAGGAAATCGAGATCGTCGGACAGCCGCGGCGGGATCTCGCTTTCGTCCTTGACGACGATCACGATCTTCAGCCGGTTGGTGTGCTCGTTCTCCTGCACGTAACGCATCACCATGTTGAGATTGGCGATATTGTCGCCGCGGGTGAAGAACACCACCTCCTGGCTGTTGATCTCGTCGATCTTCTCCCGGATCTTCTGGCTGAGGCGCTTCATGGTCCCGGCGATCGTGGCGCTGAGGCTTCTCACCAGGAAAAGGAGCAACCGCAGGATCGAGATGCGCTCGAGCATGATGACCACGATCAAGACCGTCGGCACGAAATACTCGAGGAACACCCACACGTAGGCCGGATTGAGCATCACGTTCCCGACGATGCCGGCGCCGACGGCGGCGATCGCGAGAAGCACGCCGGGCCAGGACGCACGGTGGTCACGGGGAAGCTGGGAACGCTTGACCTTCAGCAGGATGTTGCCGACGGCGAAGAGCGCCATGACCGAAAGGAACGAGATCGTGTAGACCCCTGCGAGCGTCCTCAGCTCACCGTGCGTGATGAAGAGGATCGAAACGCACAGCAGGAAGAAACCGATGATGATCCGGTGCGTCGTCCCCCGCCGATTCCTCTTCAGCAGGAACTGCGGCAGGCAACGGTCCAGCGTCATCCGGCCCACCAGGCCGTTGACCCCGACGAAGCTCGTGAGCACGGCGCCGCTCAGCACCAGGGCGGCGTCGACGGAAACGAGCCGGCCGAGCCAGGGTCCGCCGGCGATCGTGCCCATGTGCGCGAGCAGCGCCTCCTTGTGATCCGGGACGACCGACACCGGCACCAGCGCCAGGGCCAGCAGCGCCATCCCCGGATTGAAGATCGACACCGCGATCCACATGTTCCGGAGCGTCTTGGGAAAGACGCCCGGGGCCTGTTCCTCCACGAAGTTGGCCGAGGATTCGAAGCCCGAGATGCCGAGCATGGCGGCCGAAAAGCCGAAGAAGAGCGACTTCGCCAGCCCGTACTGGGTCGGGACCGCAAGGTTCGCCGTCAGAACGGAGGTCCCATGCTGGATCACGTAGGCCGCTCCGACGACACCGAGCGCGGTGAGCGTCGTCAGATGAAAGAGAAAGATGACGACCGCCACCGCTGCCGACTCCGTGATGCCGAGAATCGTCAGGCTCATGAAGGCCGCCAGCAACGCGACCGTGGCCGGTATGACCGGCAGAGCGTCCCACAGGGCGTGTGCGTAGTGCATCGCCTCGCTCGCCGAGATCACTGCCGTGGCCATGTAGGAGAGGATGGTCAGGCAGGCCGCGATCGAGGCCCGGAACTTGCTCGTGGTGTTGAGGAGGGCGTTGTAGGCCCCTCCGTTCAGCGGAAGGGCGCCGACGACCTCGGCATAGATCGACCGGAACAGGTAGAGCACGCCGGCCACGAGCAGGAGGGCCACCGGCGCCAGGTGCCCGGCGTAGAGGATCGCCAGCGCCGACACGTACAGCGTCGACGAGGTGATGTCGTTCCCGCAAATCGCGGTCGCCGACAGCTGACCGAGCTGCTTTTCCCGGTGCTCTCGCAATCCACGCCCTCCATCGCCGGGCGCGGGCGCCGGGGGGCCGCCGCGCGCCGGCGGGAGAGCCTCTGTTTTCGCCGATCGCGAGCGGCGAAGCAACCGGCCTTCCCGCACGACCACCAGGTCGCCCCCAGGGGATCAGAGGTCGCCCACGATCCCCTTTTCGAGGAACCGGTAGTCGTCGTCGAGGATCCGCTGCGCCAGGCGGTACCGCCTCCCGTCGTCGTTGTCGCGGATCCCGCGGAACCTTTCCGCGATCCGCCGCCGGGCACCCCGGAAGAACAGGTCGGCCAGCGCCAGCACCTCGTCACGAGGGGCGCCCTGGCGCAGCCGGTGCTGGGCGTACGACACGGTGGCGGCGATCGCGAACAGCTCGGTCCCGATCTCCACGAACCTCGCCAGGAGCATCTGCTCCCGTTCGAGGCGCGGCCCATGCGACATCATCGCGTGGAACAGCTTCCGCGCGAGCCGGCGGGAGGTTCGGACGACGTAGCGCGCGTGCCTGGCGAGGGGACCGTCGAGGTCGGCGGGGACACCGCCGAACGGCAGCCACTGCCGCGGGTACCAGCCGGCGTAGAACAGCGCCGAGCGGCCAGCGGCGGCGAGACGGGCGCTGGCGGGCAGGCGGCTGTTGAGGACCTTGCCGGCGATCTTGAGGTGAGGATCGAGCGCCTCGCGGGCGATGAACAGCCGCATGATCTCGCTCGAGCCCTCGAAGATCAGGTTGATCCGGTTGTCGCGCAGAATCCGCTCCATGGGCACCGGTTTCTCGCCGCGAGCCTCGAGGGACTGGGCTGTTTCGAAGCCCCTCCCCCCGCGGATCTGAAGCGTCTCGTCCGCGATTCTCCAGGCCGCCTCGGTGCACCACATCTTGCACATCGCCGCCTCGAGGCGGATGTCGGACGACTTCCGATCGACCAGCCCGGAGGTGAGGAACGTCATCGCCTCCATGGCGAACAGGGTGGAAGCCATACCCGCGATCTTGTCGGCGATCGCGCCGTGCTTGCCGATGGTCGCCCCCCACTGCTCCCGCTCGTTGGACCACTCCCGCGCGATGCCCAGGCATCGCTTGGCGAGCCCGACGCAGGCGGCGGGAAGGGTGAGCCGCCCGGTATTGAGGGTCGTCAGCGCGACCCGCATGCCCTTGCCCTCGCCGAGGACGATGTTCTCGCGCGGCACCTTCACGTTCTCGAACCTGATCACCGCGTTGTAGAGCGCCCGGAGCCCCATGAACCGGCAGCGGTGGGGGATGCTCACGCCCGGCGATTTCATGTCGACGACGAACGCGGTGACCTGGTCGCGCTCCTTGCCGCGGATGACCTTCGGGGGGGTCTTCGCCATGACGATGACGTAGTCCGCGCGGGTCCCATTGGTGCACCAGAGCTTCTCGCCGTTGATGACGAAGTGGCGGCCGTCCTCCGTCGGCGTGGCCGTCGTCTCCATGCGGGCGGGATCCGAGCCCACTTTCACCTCGGTCAGCGCAAAGCCCGAGATCGCGCCGCCGGCCACCTTCGGCAGGAACTTGCGCTTCTGCTCCTCGGAGCCGAAGAGCAGGAGCGGCTGGGGCACACCGATCGACTGGTGCGCGGAGAGGAGAGCGGTCACGTTGCCGCAGTAGCTCCCCAGGAGAACGGCGGCCCGCGAGTAGTTCGTCTGGGACAGGCCGAGCCCGCCGTACTCGCGCGGCACCTTGATCCCGAACGCCCCGATCGCGGCCAGCTCGTCGATCACCTCCTGCGGTATCTCGCCCGTCCGGTCGATCTCGTCCGGGTCGACCTTCGTCCGCAGCAGCTCCTCGAGGCGCGCGAGAAAAGCGTCCCCGGCGGCACGGTCCTCTTCACTCTGTCCGGGAAAGGGCACGACGAGAGGCCAGCGCACGCGTCCCATGAAGAGCGACCCGGCGAAGGTCGTGTACTCCCGCAGCTCCTCGCGCGCCTCCTCCGCCAGCTCCAGGGCTGCGGCCTTTCCGGCGCTCATCTTCGACGTGTCGAGCGTGTCGAGGTGGGAGTGCTCGTCCCGCGTTCCGCTGGTGGGGGGTGGCTCCGTCTTCGGTGTGCTCATCCTGTGTCCTCGAGCGGGCCCGCAGCGCCGCCTCCTGGTGATGCGGCCGCGGCCCGCGGTTCGCCGTCAGCTCGCGTAGAACCTCCCGCCGTCCTGGGCCATCCGGCGCAGGAGTTCGCACGGCGCGAACCGCTCCGGCTCGTCGCCGGCCCACCGCTCCAGGCGGCGCACGACCTCGGCCGCACCGAGCGCGTCCAGATAGCGCAGCGGTCCGCCCCGGAAGGGCGCGAACCCGGTGCCCATGACCATGCCGAGGTCGACGTCCTCCGGGGCCGCCACGATTCCCTCTTCGATGCAGCGCGCTGCCTCGTTGAGCATCAGGAGCACCATCCGCTCCTGCATCTCCGCCGTGGTCAGCCCCGCTCCGCGGCCCGTGGAGGCCAGCTCCGCGGCGGCCGGGTTCGGCCGCGGCCGTCCCTTGCCCTCGTAAACGTAGAATCCCTGACCCGCCTTGCGCCCGATCATGCCCGCCTCGATCATCCGGCCGAGCAGTTCGGGAACCGGCATGCGCTCCCCGAAGCAGCGGCCCACATGGTCCCCGACATGGCCGGCGACATCGATGCCGACTTCGTCCAGCAGGCGCAGCGGCCCCATCGGCATGCCGAAGTCCAGCATCGCCTCGTCGATCGCGGTGATGCTGGCACCGCCGGCGAACAGGTGTCCGGCCTCCAGCAAGTAGGGCATCAGAATCCGGTTGACCGCGAAGCCCGGGCTGTCGGTGACCACGATGGGCAGCTTTCCGATCGACTGGACGAACCGGAGGGCCCGGGCGGCGACTTCCGGCGACGTCTCCCGTCCCAGAACGATCTCCACGAGCTGCATCCGGTGGACGGGATTGAAGAAGTGCAGGCCGACGACGCGCTCGGGATGCTCGAGCCCTGACGCGATCTCGGTGATCGGCAGCGCCGACGTGTTGGTGGCCAGGATCGTGTCGGGCCTCGCGAGCTGCTCCAAGCGGGCGAAGATCCTGCGTTTCAGCTCGAGATCCTCCACTGCCGCCTCGATCACCAGGTCGACGCCGCGCAGGGGCACCTCCTTCGCGGTGGGGGTGATGCGATACAGGCCGTCCCGAGCGGTGATCCGGTCGAAGACGTGCCGCTTCACCGCCTGCTCGTACACGCGGGCGATGTTGCGCATCCCGCGGAGCAGCGCCCGGTCGTCGATATCGCGCAGAATGACGCGGTGCCCGCGGGCGCTCAGCCACTGGGCGATTCCCGAGCCCATCACGCCGGCCCCCACCACCGCCGTGGCGCCGACCCCGTGCGGGATCGCGTCGAGTCCGGTGTCGCCGCCGCCCGGCAGCGCGTCGGACGGGGCGAGGTGCTTGGCCCGCTCCTGGAGCAGGAAGAGGCTCATCTGGTTGCGGCATGCCTCCGTCCGCGCCAGTTCGAGGACGGCGGCGCGCTCCAGCTCCAGCGACCGCTCGACCGATCGGGCGACGCCGCGCGTCACGACATCGATCGCGGCCAGGGGCGCCGGGTAGTGACCTCTCGTCTTCCGGAGCACGGCGGCGCGGGCCTTGCGCCCGATCAGGCGCGCGGCGACGAAGTTGTTCGTCAGCGTGTAGCTCTTCCGCTTCGGCAGGGGCTTCGCCGCCCACCTCCGGGCGACGTCGAGCAGAAGCTCCTTCGGGGCGACTTCGTCCACGAGTCCGCGGCGCCGTGCCTGTTTGGCCGACAGGCGCTTGCCGCCAAGGATCATGTCGAGTGCCGCCGGGAGGCCGATCAGCCGTGGGAGTCGCGTCGATCCGCCCCATGCCGGGATGATCCCGAGCATCACCTCGGGCAAGCCGATCTTCGTCTTCGAGCTGTCGGAGGCGACGCGAACGTCGCAGGCGAGGGCCAGCTCGCACCCCCCACCCAGGCAGGCGCCGTGGATCGCCGCCACCGTCCTCGCCCGCAGCTGCGCGACCTTGGCGAAGACACGCTGGCCGCGCTCGACGATCGCGGCCAGCTCTTCCTCGGACCGCACGCGCTGCAGCTCGTGGACGTCGGCGCCGGCCACGAAGATGGCCGGCTTGGCGCTGCGGAACACCACGGCGCGAACCCCCGGGTCCGCCGCGATCCCGTCGAGGATTTCCTCGAGGCGGTTCAGGGTTCCGCTGTCGAAAACGTTGGCGCTCGAGCCGGGCCGGTCGAAGGTGACCACGCACACGCCCTGCTCGTCGCGCTCGAATCGCACCGCTTCACGCATCTCGTCGGTCGCCATGGTCACCGCTCCAGCCACAGGGCGGCGCCCTGCCCGCCGCCGACGCACAGGGTGGCCAGCGCGCGCCGCCCCCCGCGCCGCTGCAGCTCCTTGAGGGCGGTCAGGACCAGCCGGGCGCCGGAGGAACCGACCGGATGGCCCAGGGCGACCGCACCTCCGTTGACGTTGAGCTTCTCCTCGTCGATCGGGCCGAACGGCTCGTCCCGCCCCAGCTTCCGCGCGTACTCGGCCGACTCGAGCGCCTTGAGGACGGCCAGCACCTGGGCGGCGAACGCCTCGTTGATTTCGATCACGTCGGCATCGGCCGGGGTCAGACCGAGCCGGCGCTCCGCTTTCGCGATGGCGTGCACGGGACCCAGGCCCATCCGCTTCGGGTCGCATCCGGAATAGGCGTAACCGGTGAGGAACCCGAGAGGCTCATATCCGAGCTCGGCCGCCCGCCGCTCGCTCATCACGAGCAGGGCCACCGCTCCGTCGGTGATCTGGGACGAATTCCCGGCGGTGACGGTGCCGTAGCGCCGGTCGAACACCGGCTTCAGCTTGGCCAGCGCCTCGAGGGTCTGTCCTTCCCGCACGCCGTTGTCCCGGTCGACGACCTTGTCGAACTTCGGCGGCAGGTGGACCGGACAGATCTCCTCGGCCAGTTTCTTCCGCGCCGCTGCGGCCCGGAGATGCGAGCGCAGCGAGAAGCGGTCCTGCTCCTCCCGGCTGATCCGCCACTCGCGTGCCAGCACTTCCGCCGTCTGCCCCATGTTGAGCCCCGAAACGGGGTCGGTCAGGCCGAGCTGGAGCCCCACGAGGGGGGAAAAGTCGGAGGGGCGAAACGATAGGAGCGCCGACAACCGCTGCCCGAACGTCTTGGCGCGTTGGAGGCGGGTGAACTTCCTCACGGCGCTGGGCCGATACAGGAGCGGAATCTGGGACATGCTCTCGGTGCCGCCGACGACGAACACCTCGCCCGACCCCGAGACCATCCTTTCGTAGGCCTGGGTGATCGACTCCATCCCCGAGGCGCAATTGCGGTGCACGGTGACCGCCGGGACATGGCGCGGGATCCCCGCTTGGAGCGCCACCACGCGCGCGATGTTCGCCGCGTCGGCTGGCTGCCCCACGCAGCCGAGAATCACCTCGTCGATCGCGGCCGGGTCGAGGCCGGTGCGGGCGAGAAGGGCCGACACGGCGATCCGCCCGAGGTCGACCGCGGTCAGAGCGGCGAGGTCCGTGCCGAAACGGGTGAACGGGGTTCTCACCCCGTCGACGATCGCGAGCCTGCCGTTGTCCTTCGTCATGGCCACCTTTCTTGTCGGCCGGCACGGGGCCCGGCTTACGGGGTTTGTCGCAGAGCGTCAAAACCGGCCCGCGGCGCCGCCACCCCGGGTTGGCGCGTCGGCCGGGCCGTCAATCGGCGAACAGAATCGAACAAGCCATGCCGCTCACCGGGGCGGCCCCCGGCCGGC
This sequence comes from Acidobacteriota bacterium, assembly GCA_003696075.1. NCBI lineage: Bacteria > Pseudomonadati > Acidobacteriota > Acidobacteriota bacterium. Next base: position 10,371 of record RFHH01000012.1, on the reverse strand, counting down.
CCGTGCCGCTTTGCGGCATGGCGAAGATAGACCCTTTGCCGCGCTGCGGCAACCAGCGCCCTCGCCGGCCCCGGCGGCGCATCGTGCATAATCGCCCGCGCCGGCCGGCCCCGGCGGTCCGGCGGGAGGGAACCGTTGTCCAGCGGAGCCATCGAGACGCTGAACGACCTGCTGCGCGATGCCCTGGCCAACCGCCCGCGCCCGGACATGTTCCGGTTCAAGCGGGAGGGGAGGTGGCAAGAGGTCTCGAGCGCGGAGTTCGGCGAGCGGGTGCGCCGCGCGAGCCAGGGACTCGTCTCGCTCGGGGTCCAACCGGGCGACCGGGTGGCGATCCTCAGCGAAAACCGCCTCGAGTGGGCGATCGCCGACATGGCCGTCCTCGGTGCGGCCGCCGTGGACGTGCCGATCTACCCGACACTCCTGCCGGAACAGATCGCGTACATCCTTCGCGACTCGGGGCCCCGGGTCGCCTTTTGCTCGACCCGCGAGCAGGCGGAGAAGCTGCTGTCTGTCCGGGAGCGCGTTCCCTCCCTGGAACACATCGTCACCTTCGATCCGGTCGACCGCGCCGGGCTCCTCCCGCTGCCCAAGCTCGAACAGCTCGGTCAGGTGCGCATCGGGGAGCATCCCCAGGACTACGACGAGCGCGCCGGCCGGGTGGTCAGGGACGACCTCGCCACGATCATCTACACCAGCGGCACCACCGGCGACCCGAAGGGCGTGATGCTCACGCACGACAATCTCGTGCAGAACGTGCTCAACATCGGCCACGTGGTGGAGATCGGCCCTTCCGATTCCTGCCTGTCGTTCCTGCCGCTGTCCCACGTTTTCGAGCGCACCGTCGGCTACTACTTCATGGTCCATCGGGGCGTCCAGATCAACTATGCCGAGTCGATCGAGGCGGTCCCGCAGAACATGCTCGAAGTGCGGCCGACGGTGGTCGTGTCCGTGCCGCGCCTGTACGAGAAGATCTACGCACGCGTGATGTCGATGGCGGCGGCGGGGAGCCCGGCCAAACGCCGGATCTTCGCGTGGGCCAAGGAGGTCGGGCGGGAGGTCGTCGCCCGGAAGCTGTCCGGGAAGCCCCTGGGCCTCGGTCTGCGCATGCAGCACAAGCTCGCCGACGCGCTGGTCTTCGCCAAACTGAGGGCTCGCACCGGCGGGAGGATCCGCTTCTTCGCCTCCGGGGGTGCGCCGCTTTCCAAGGAGATCGCCGAGTTTTTCTATTCCGCCGGGCTGACCATCCTGGAGGGGTACGGCCTGACGGAAACCTCTCCCGTGATCAGCGTCAACACTCCGGAGCGCCTTCGTTTCGGCAGCGTCGGCCCCCCGATCCCCAATGTCGAGGTGCGCATTGCCGAGGACGGCGAGATCCTGACGCGAAGCCGCTCGGTGATGAAGGGGTACTACAACAAGCCCGAGGCGACGGCCGAGGTTCTGGTGGACGGCTGGTTCCACACCGGCGACATCGGCCGTCTCGACGAGGACGGCTTCCTGTACATCACCGACAGAAAGAAGGACATCATCGTGACGGCGGGCGGGAAGAACATCGCCCCCCAGCCCACCGAGAACCGGCTCAAGCTGAACAAGTACATCGCGGAGGCCGCGCTGATCGGCGACCGGCGGAAATATGTCGTCGCGCTGATCGTCCCCGATTTCGAGGAGCTCGAGAAGCTCGCCGCCGAGCTCGGTCTGGAGACGGGCGACCGCCGCCGACTGCTCGACGATCCGCGCATTCGAGAAGCTTTCCAGCGGGCCATCGACGAGGTGAACGTCCACCTGCCGCGCTACGAGCAGATCAAGAAGTTCGCGCTGCTCGACCGGCCCTTCTCCATCGAATCGGGTGAGCTCACGCCGACGCTGAAGGTCAAAAGGCGCGTCATCGAAGAGAAGTTCCGTGACGTGATCGACTCCCTCTACGGCGGCTGACAGCGGGGGAGCCGGTGGCGCGGCGAGCGGAACCGAGCCGTCACCGCAGCCGTCTCGGCGCGATCGCCGGAATCGCGGGTCTCGCCGGGCTCGCCGTCGTCTTCGTCTGGCTCTGCCGCGTACGCGCCGTGGAACCGCTCGGCATGGACCAAGGGCTGTTCGCCTGCTTCGGGCGCTGGGCGGGGGCGGAGGTCCTTCCCTACCGCGACATGTGGGACAGCAAGCCGCCTTTGGCCCTGTACACCTACCCGCTGGCGTTCGCGCTGTTCGGGCCGCACACGGGGGCCATCTGGCTTTTCGAGGCGCTCTGGCTCGCCGCGTCGATGGCGGCCGCCTTTCTGCTCGGGAGGGCCGCGGGCGGGCGGGGCCGCGGGACGCTCGCCGCCGCTTTCCTCCTCGCCCTGCTCTGGTCACCCGGGTGGGGCGGGTACTGGTCGCGCGCGCAGGCGGAGGAGTTCCTCGCCTTGCCGGTGATCGCCGCCGGGTGGGCCGCTCTCCGGACGTCCCGGAGAACCGGTGCCGCGTTCGCCTGCGGCCTCATGACCGGCGTCGCCGGGCTGTACAAGCTCCCCGCCCTGGCATTGCTCGCGGCCTGGCCGTGCGGCTGGGCGGTCGGGCGCCAGCCGCGGAGGTTCGCGGTTCTCGTCCTCCTGATGGTGGCGGGCGCCGCCGTACCGCTGGCTGCGGCCGCGGCGTGGTTTGCCGCCCACGGCGCGGCGGGCGAGCTCTGGCGCGCGGCGGTCGTCTACAACCGCCACTACGCGGCGGTGATCGGCGGAGGGTCGAGCTGGGCCGACCTCTTCCCCCGGTTCGCGCGGACGCTGTTCCGCGCCGCGCCGGTGGCTGCGCTCGCGGGTCCCTTCGGGGCGGCGCTCCTTCTGGTCCGCGATCCGGTGCGCGGCGTCTGGCTCGCGTCGTGGCAACTCCTCTCGGCGGCGGCGGTGCTCGGGCAGCGGCAGCTGGCGGGCTATCACTTCCTCCTCCTCGCTCCACCCCTTGCGCTCGGCGCTGCGCACGGGATCGCGGCGCTCGCCGAGGCCGTCCGGGGGGCGGAGGGCCGGCGGCGCTGGCTGGCCGGCGCCGGCCTGGCCGGCCTCGCCCTGCTGGGGATCTCCAGCGCCCGCGCCTGGGCCACGAGCTACGGGCTCGATGCGGAGGCCGCCGCCGGGAAACTGCCGCGGGTGTCCTACCTCCGCCGGCTGGAGAGCGGGCCGTTCTCCCCGGCGGACGAGGAGGCGGCCGCGGCCTACGTGGCCGCGCGCACGGCACCGGAGGACGGGATCCTCGTTTGGGGCCTGTCACCCGGTGTGTACTTCCTCTCCGGCCGGCATCCGGTCACGCGCTTCCCCTTCCACCATCTGTTGCTGACCGACGCGCCGCTCTCCCGCCGCTTCGGCTCGTATCGGGAGCGGCGGCGCGCCTTCCTGGAGCGGTTGCGGCGGGACCCGCCCGCCTACATCCTCGTGGGCACCGGCGACCGCAACGGTTTCGAACCGGAGGACTCCTGGCGTCAACTGCTCCGCTTTCCCGAGCTGCGCCGGATCGTCTTCCGGGACTACGTGGAGGAGAGGCGGATCGGGCGATTCCGCGTCTTCGCCAGAAAAAGGGACGTGGATGGCGGAGGGCCGGCAGATGAGTGATCCCGTCCGCCGGCTGGTCGTCGCGCTCGACGGGTCGGAAACCGCCGAGACCGCGCTGCCCGTCGCGCGTCACTTGATCGAGCTCCTGTCTCGCGATGCGCGCCCTCGGCTCGTCCTCGTGAGCGCACCCGAGCCGCCGGCGCCCGAGCCGCTGATGAGCGGCGATCTGGAAGCGGTCGTCCCCGGGCCCGTCGTGCTCGAGGCGGTCGGGGCGCTCAGGGAGCAGGCCCGCGCGACCGCAGCCGCCTACCTGGAACGGGTGGCCGAACGGTTCGAGGACACCGGCGCCGAGGTCGTTCTCGAGGTCGCCGAGGGCCCGCCCGCGGAGGTCATCCTCGACGTGGCCGGGGCGGAACGGGACACGCTCCTGGTCCTCGCCTCGCGCGGGGCCTCGGGGTCGCGGGGCGAGCGCCCGGGGAGCGTGGCCGACCGCGTGCTGCGGGCTGCCAAGGTGCCGGTGCTCCTGGTGCCCGCGGCGACCCCCTGCGCCGCCTGGTCGCTCCGGCGGGTGCTCGTCCCCCTCGACGGATCGCCGGAGGCGGAGGCCGCGGCGGCGGCGGCGGGCGAGCTCGCCCGCGCGGCCCGCGCGGAGATCGTGCTCGTCCACGTGGCGCCCGACTTCGGGGAGCTGGCGCGGGCGGGCGTGGAAGCGCTGCTCCGATTGGAACGGGACTACATGCGGTGGGCCGAGTCCTACCTGACGCGACTGCGCGAGCGGTTCGCCTCCGAGGGCCTCGCCTGCTCGACCGAGACGCTCGGCGGGGCGGTGGCGCCGGCCCTTCTTGAGCGCGCGGAAGCCGCGGGCGCCGACCTGATCGCGGTGTCGGCGCAGGGCCGCGGCCGCAGCGAGCTGTGGAGCGTCGGCCGCGTCACCGAGCGTCTGATGCGCCGGACGACCGTCCCCCTGCTCGTGGTGCGGGGTTGAGGGCGCCTTCCTCCAGGAAGCGGGCGAGGTCGAAGGTCTCGCCGAGCCCCGGCGTGTGCGCCGGGATCCCGTGGAGCCGCTCCAGACGGCGCGCGAACGCCGCCGCCGGCCCCGGCTCGCCGTGAACGACGAAGGCGAGGCGAGGCTTCACCGGCGCGCTCCGCACCCATCGCTCCAGCTCGTCGCGATCGGCGTGACCCGACAGGCCGTGGAGCTGAACCACCTTGGCGCGCACCGGAACCATCTCACCGTGGACCTTGATCTCGCGCTCACCCTCGACCAGTCGGCGGCCGCGCGTTCCTTCCGCCTGGTACCCGGCCAGGAGGATGAGATTCCGGGGATCGGGGGCGAGGCGGCGCAGGTGGTGCAGCACCCTCCCGCCGGTCAGCATGCCGCTGGCGGAAACGATCACGCGCGGTCCTTCGAGGCGGTTGAGCCGCTTCGATTCGGCGCGTGTCCGGTGGAAGGAGACGCGGTGCGGGAACAGCCTGAGGCGGCCGTCCTCGTAGACGTCGGGGTCGAGATTGGCCCGGTCGAGAAAACGGCTGTACACGCGGGTCGCATCGACCGCCATCGGGCTGTCGATGTGGATCGGAACATCGGGCAGGGCCCCGGCGCGCATCAGCCGCCGGAGGATCCATGTCACCTGCTGGGAGCGCCCCACGGCGAACGCCGGCACCAGCACGATCCCGCCGCGCCTCAGCGTCGCGCGCAGTGCGCCGCCGACTTGCTCGAGAAGCGACCTGGCCGTATGACGGCGGTCGCCGTAGGTCGATTCGATCACCAGGAGGTCACAACGCGGAAGCGGCCGCGGATCGACGTGCAGTGGAATGTCGAATCGGCCCACGTCGCCGCTGAACACGATTCTGACGTCCCGCCCCCGCCACCTCAGGCGAACCTCCACGAACGCCGAGCCGAGAATGTGGCCGGCGTTGTGAAGCATCGCCGACAGGTCTCCCGATCCATCGAGCGGCACCAGGCGGCGGAAAGGCGTTTCCCGGAGGAGGGCGAGCGCGCGCTTGGCGTCCCGGGTGCGGTAGAGCGGCAGGGCGGGGCGGTGCCGGCTGAAGCCTTTCTTGTTGGCGTAGCGCGCATCCTCCTCCTGCAGCTTCGCGGCGTCCAGAAGCATCAGCCGCGCGAGCTGCCGGGCGGCGCGCGTGCAGTGCACGGGGGCGGAAAGGCCGAGCTTCACCAGGCGGGGCAGATAACCGATGTGGTCGATGTGGGTATGCGTGAGGAGCACGTGATCGACAGCCGCCGGATCGAAAGCGGGGCCGGACCAGTTGAGAAGACGGAGGTCCTTGCGGCCCTGAAACAGGCCTGCGTCGATCAGGATGCGGCGCCCGGCGGCCTCGAGGAGGAACTTCGAGCCGGTCACGGTGCCGGCGGCGCCGTGAAACGAAATGCGCAGCGGTTCCGCCACGAAAGCCTCCGCGCCGGGATCGGCAAGCTCACTATAATGTGTGCCGCCCGTGGAGAGCGCCATGAACGCGACGCGGCACCAGCGCGATCCCGCACTTCGAGCCGGCAGCGGCGGACGTCCACCGCATGCCGCCGGACCGGCCGCGCGCCGCTGAGGCCCCGGTGCGCTTCCGCGAGACGGTCGGCCTTGTCGGTTTCGGGCGCTTCGGCCGGGCGCTCGCCGAGCTGTTTTCCCGCTCGGGCCGAGGCGTGCGCGCCTACGACCCGAAGGCGGCGGTGCCCGAGCCGTGGCGCACCGCGTCACCCGCGGAGCTCGCCGCGGCCGCCGACGTGTTGGTCCTCGCCGTCCCGGTCCCTGCGGTGAAGACGGCGCTCCGGCAGCTTCTGCCCGCGCTCGGTTCCGATCATCTCGTCATCGACGTCAGCAGCGTCAAGAAGCGGCCCATGGAAGCGATGCGCGAGCTGCTGGGCGAGCGGATCGCCTGGGCGGCGACCCATCCGCTGTTCGGGCCGTCGAGCCTCGCCCTCGGGGAGCGACCTCTGCGGGTCGTCGTCTGCCCGCGCCGGCCCGGGGACGAGGCGGCGCGGCGCGCCCGACGGCTGTACGAGTCCGCCGGCTGCGAGGTGGTCGAGCAGGATGCGGACGAGCACGACCGCCTGATGGCGCGCTCCCACGCGCTCGCCTTCTTCGTCGCCAAGGGTCTCCTCGACATCGGTGCCGGCGAGGGTCTTCCCTTCTCGCCTCCGTCCTTCCAGGCCATGGCCCGGACGATCGAGGCGGTGCGCAGCGACGCCAGCCATCTGTTCCTCGCCATCGAGAACGAGAATCCCTACGCCGCCGAGGCGCGGCAGGCGCTGCTCGACGCGATGTCCCGCGTGCACGCCCACCTCGAAACGGCCGGCGCCGCCGGCGGGGAGGAGGACGCCGCGCTGCACATCCCGGACCTTGGCGCGCAGGCGCCGGAGCTCCGCGAGACGCGGGAGCTGATCGACGAACTCGACCGCGAGCTCCTCTCCCTCCTCGCCCGGCGCGCGGAGCTGGCCCGCCGAGCGCGTTCGATCAAGGCGGAACACGGGCGGGGCGTCCGGGATCCGGTGCGCGAGCAGGAGCTGCTGGCCCGCCGCCGCGCTTGGGCCGGGGAACTCGGGCTTTCCCCCGAGGCGGTGGCCGACATCTTCGCCGCCGTGCTCCGGTTCTCCCGCGAGGTCCAGTCCGGCTGACGCGGGCGGCCGGGCCGCGCCCCCGCCGTTGAAATCGAGCCGGGGATCGGGTCAAATCGGCGGCAAGCCCGCCGCCCCGGCGGACGCCCGCGAGGAAGAGCATGAGCCCCGCCCCCACCACCCCGCACGACGAAAAGGACCTCGAGCGCAGCTTCCAGGCCAGGATCGACGCCGGCGAGAAGATCGAACCGAAGGACTGGATGCCCGAGCGCTACCGGCGGCAGTTGATCCGGATGATCTCGCAGCATGCGCACTCGGAGATCGTGGGCATGCTCCCCGAGGGGAACTGGATCACCCGCGCCCCCTCGCTGCGCCGGAAGCTCGCGCTGCTGGCGAAGGTCCAGGACGAGGCGGGTCACGGCCTGTACCTCTACAGCGCGGCCGAGACCCTCGGCGTGGACCGCGCCGAACTGATCGAGCAGCTCCTCGCGGGACGCGCCAAGTACTCGAACATCTTCAACTACCCGACGCTCACCTGGGCCGACGTGGGCGTGATCGGCTGGCTGGTCGACGGGGCGGCGATCATGAACCAGACGATGCTCGCGCGGGGTTCGTACGGACCGTACGCCCGGGCGATGATCCGGATCTGCAAGGAGGAGAACTTCCACAACAAGCAGGGCTACGAGATCGTCGCCACGCTCGCCCAGGGGACACCCGCGCAGCGGCGGATGGTGCAAGACGCCGTGGACCGCTGGTGGTGGCCCACGCTGATGATGTTCGGTCCCCCCGATCACGACTCGCCGAACAGCGCCGAACTGATGCGCTGGCGGGTCAAGACGGTGAGCAACGACGAGCTGCGGCAGCGGTTCGTCGACGTCACGGTCCCGCAAGCCCTCCGCCTCGGCCTCACGCTGCCCGACCCGGAGCTGCGGTTCAACGAGGAAACGGGGCACTGGGAAACGGGCCCGATCGACTGGGACGAGTTCTGGCGGGTGATTCGCGGCGACGGGCCGTACAACCGCGAGCGTCTCGCCGCCAGGCGCGCCGCGCACGAGGAGGGCCGCTGGGTGCGGGAGGCGGCCGAGGCCTACGCCGCGAAGCGGGGTCTCGCCCCGGCCGCGAGCGCGCCCTAAGGGACGGACATGCGGAAAGACGGCGAGGAAGGATCCGCGCAGGACACTCAGTGGACGCTCTTCGAAGTGTTCGTGCAGGAACGGACAGGCGAGCCGCATCAGCATGCGGGCAGCGTGAGGGCGCCTGACCCGGAGATGGCGCTCCAGAACGCCCGGGACGTCTACGCGCGGCGGGGGCCGGTGGCGAGCCTCTGGGTCGTACCGTCCGGAGCCATCGCCGCCACCAGTCCTTCCGACGCCGGACCGTTTTTCGACCCGGCCGAGGACAAAGTCTACCGTCATCCCCAGTTCTACCGGGTCCCCCGTGTGACCCGCCGGAAGGCTCCCAAGTGAGCGCGCGGGACACAGGGACGGCGGCGCTGGCCGCTTACCTCATCCGGCTCGGGGATGACCGGCTGGTCCTGGGACACCGGTTGTCGGAGTGGTGCGGCCACGGGCCGATCCTCGAGGAAGACATCGCGCTGACCAACATCGCGCTCGACCTGATCGGCCAGGCACAGGCCCTCCTGACGCTGGGTGGCGAAGCGGAAGGGAAGGGGCGCAGCGCCGATGATCTGGCCTATTTCCGGGACGAGATCGACTTCACCAACTGTCTCCTGGTCGAGCAGCCGAACGGCGACTTCGCCCAGACCATCGCGCGGCAGTTCTTCTTCGACGCGTTCGACCACCTCCTCGCGAGCGCCCTGGAGTCATCTTCCCACCGCCCGCTGGCCGGCGTCGCGGCCAAGGCGCGCCTGGAAGCCGCCTACCATCTCCGGCACAGCCGCGAATGGATGCTGCGGCTCGGCGGGGGAACGGAAGAGAGCCACCGGAGACTTCAGCGCGCCGTCGGCGAGCTGTGGCGTTTCACCGGCGAGCTGTTCGAATCGGACGACATCGACCGGGAGCTGCAGGCGGCCGGGATCGCGCCGGACCCGGCACCGATCCGGAAAGCGTGGGAGGAGACCGTCTCGGGCGTCCTGCGCGAAGCCGGCATCGATGTGCCGGCCGACGAGCCCATGCGATCGGGAGGACGGCGGGGCCGGCACACCGAGCATCTCGGCCACATGCTCGCCGAAATGCAGATCGTGGCGCGCTCCCACCCGGGCGCACGGTGGTGATCCGGTGGAGGACCGGCGCGGCCGCGTGATGGAGCTTCTTTCCGGTATCCCGGATCCCGAGATCCCCGTGCTCGACATCGTTGAGCTGGGGATCGTCCGCGCGGTTCGGCTGGGACCGGAAGGGGTCGAGGTCGACATCACGCCGACCTACTCCGGCTGCCCGGCGCTGGAACCGATTCGCGAGCAGATCGTGCGGGTGCTCGAGGCGGGCGGCTTCTCCCCCGTTCGGGTGAACACGGTGCACGCACCGGCGTGGACCACCGACGCGATCGGGCAGGAGGCGCGGGAGAAGCTCCGGCGGTACGGCATCGCGCCGCCGGAACAGGGTCGCGGGCCCGTTCCCTGCCCCTCCTGCGGCTCGTCGGAAACGGTGGTGCGATCCGAGTTCGGTTCGACACCGTGCAAGTCGCTGCTCGTCTGCCGCTCGTGCCAGGAGCCGTTCGAGCACTTCAAGTGCCATCGCTGACCCTCGCGACACGGCTCGATGCGCCGAATGGATCATTGACGGCACGTGCAGCAGGCCGGACAATAATTCCGGGTTCGCTCTTCCGGCCTTGAGACGCTTTCTCTGCCGGCGCCCGGGTGGACCCGACGGCGGGCGCGCGGCCTTCAGCCCGGCGGCCCGCCGGGAGCGCGCGTCATGCGCACCGCTCGCGGGGTTCGCCTTCCTTCGGCGCCTCGCCGCGCCGGGAAGGCGGATGCACGTCGATGGGGAAGGGCGAAGCGGACGTCCGTTCCCGGGGAGGAGCGGTTGCGGAGCGGGCGTCCGCCGTTCTCTTCGCTCCCCGGCGGCGGGACCTCACCACCCGGTCCTCGGCCCGGAGCGGCGATTCCAACCCTCGGGCCAGGCCACCTTCCGATCCGTCCCGCCGACCGCCCGCCGGCGTCTTCCCCGCGCGATCCGGCCCACCGGCGGATCGCTCGATCCCGAGGCGCGCACGCCGTACGAGCGATCCTGCCCCAGCGGAGGGCGCCGAGCGCGTCGCCCCCCGGGCGCGCTCGGCGCCCTTTCTAGGCCTCCGCCCTCCGGTGCCTCCGCACCGGAGGGCGGAGGCCTAGAA
>RFHH01000011.1 GCA_003696075.1 Acidobacteriota bacterium | reverse complement strand
TCGGCGTCGACGTCCAGCAATCGAGGCCGCGCCGCTGAGCGGCGCCGGGCCGCCGCGGCGGCCGCGCGATGCCGGGCCGAGGTCACGACGGCGGCGGCCTCCGCATGGTCGAAAAAGCGCGCCAGCCTCTCCGGGGCGAGTTGCGGGTCGAGCGGCACCGCCACGGCGCCGGCGTACCAGGTCGCGAACAGGGTGACCGGCCAGGCGGGACGGTTCTCCATCAGGATGGCGACCCGGTCCCCCGGCCCGAGCCCCGCCGCGGCCAGCGCCTCTCCGAGGCGCCGGACGCGGCCGGCGAACCCGGCGCGGCTCATCGCGACGGTGCGCCCGTCGGCGAGCCATTCGAAGAGGGTCTTCGCCGGAGCAGCCTCCGCGTTCCGGCGGATCGGTTCGAGGAGCGGGTCCTCCCTCTCCTTGGGAAGCGGCTCCATCAGGGAACGTCTCCCGGGCCGGCGTCGCGTGTGTACCGGCAGTCGGGAAAGGACTCGCAACCCCAGAACGGCCCCCGCCGGCCGCGCCGCAACCGGAGCGCCCCGCCGCACCGCGGGCAGGTCGGAGCCCGGTCCGCGAATCCCGAGGCCTCGCAGCGATCCCGGTAACCGCACCACGCGCAGAGCTGGGTGGGACGCGGGGGAAAGGACCGCGCCTGGACCACCTCTTCGATCCTCGAGACCAGCGTCCGCTCCGCCCGCGCAGCGACGCCGTCTCCGAAGGACTCCCCGATCCCGCTGCCATCCTCCAGGTAATGGAAGCTCACGCGGATCGGCCCGCCGTGCCGCCGGCGGCAGGCCAGGCCGTAGGCGTGGAGCTGCAAGGCCTCGTCCGGATCGAGGCTGCGCCGGGGGCGGCCCGTCGTCTTGTAGTCGATGACGTGCAGCGTTCCGTCCGGTTCCCGGGCGACCCGGTCGATGAAGCCGGTGAAGCCGAAGCGGCCGCCCAGGACGATGTCGAACCGGCTCTCGAGGGAAACGGTGCTCGTGGTGTCGGCAACGAACCGATCGCGGTGGAACCTCTCCAGCAGCTGGCGCCCCCGCCTCCGGTGGTCTTCGACGCTCTCGCCGGCTCGGACGACCTTCACCGACGGGCCCAGCTCGGCGTCGAAGCGCCGGTCGAACTCCGCCACGAGACCGGACACGCCGGGCCGCTCGCCGGCGTCGCGACGCTCGTAGAGCCAGCGGAGAGCGGCATGAACCGCGGAACCCAGCACGGACTCGACCGTCCGGAACGCCTCCGGCACTCCTTCCAGATAGCGGAAGGCGTACCGTCTCGGGCATTGCCGGAAGGTGGACAGGCGGCTGTAGCTGAACCGGGGACCGCCGCCGGGCGTCATCTCCTCCTCCGCGCCGCCGGGGCGCGAGGGCATTCTACGCTGCGGGAGCCTCGTTCGCGGTCAGTCCCGGACGGGAAGCCCGCTGGGAACCCGTTCGGGAACCGTCCACCGCAGATCGAGGCTGCGCGGGTCGGTCAACGCGCGGAGGAAGGCGACGAGGTCGGCGATCTCTTCGTCCGACAGGTGACGTGGCGCCAACTCGCAGGCGCTCGCGAGCTCCTGGCGCTGGCGTTCGTCCTCGAGCGCGCGGAGGTCGAGCTCGTCCAGATCGGGGCGCGAGGGCAGCACGAGCTGGCCGGGATCGTACTCCTCCAGAGCGGTGACCGGATCGAGCATGTGCCGGACGACGGCCTCCAGGGTGTCGTACGCCCCGTCGTGGCCGTACGGTGCGGTGAGGGCGACGTTCCGCAACGAAGGCGTCCGGAAGCGGAAGCGGTCGCGGGGATCACCGGTGACCCGCTCCCGCCCGTAGTCGCCGTAGCCGCCGGGGCCGTCCCCCTTGCCCGGCCCCACCTGAGGCATGGCGACCGCGTGATACCGGTGATCGGTGAGCAGCGGCCCGGAGTGACAGCGGCCGCACTCCGCCTTGCCGAAGAACAATTGCAGGCCGCGGCGCTCCGCAGGGGTGAGAGCCGTGCGGTCGCCGCGAAGGTAGCGGTCGAACCGGCTTCCATCGGCGCGGAACGCCACGGTCTCGAAGGCGGCGATCGCGTTCGCGGCGTCGACGAACCGGATCGGAGCCCCCCGCCGCACGTCGGGGTACGCCTCGGCGAAGAGCCGGCGGTAGGCCGGGATCGCCTCGAGCCGGGCCGCGAGAAGACCCCAAACCCCGTCCGGTCCCGCCAGGCGGCCCGCTGCGGCGGCGTCAGCGATCTCGTTCTCCCCGGGCTGCCCCGCCATCTCGGTGGAAGAGGCGACCGGGAACATCGCCTGGGCGGCGAGAACGCTCTCGAGACCCTCCGGCAACTGGTCTCCTGCGGGGGTCCGGTAACCGGACGGGCTCGACGGATCGATCTCCACCCGTCCGTCGAGGAACAGGGCCCGGTAGGCCCTGGCACCGATGTTGAACAGGGGCGGCGCGTTCCTCGGAACCCGCGCGGGGATCGCCGATGCGCCGCGGCCCGTGTCACGGGTGACACCGAGGCCGCGTCCTCCCTCGCCCACCGGCAGGGAGAGACCGTCTCCGGTGCCGGCGAGCGCGTGGTGGCAGGTCGCGCAAGAGATGTTGCGGTTGCCCGACAGGATCTTGTCGTAGAAGAGATAGCGGCCGAGTTCGACCTTCGCCGGATCGGGGCGCCCGTCGTCCAGGAAGTCCCGGTCGGTGAGCCCACCCGCCGGAAGGCCGACGGCGACCACCGGCCCTTCCGCCGCCGCAATCGGCGCCGAAAGGGCGCCCAGCACCGGAAGGAGTGCGAGAGCGCGCATCGTCCCTCCCCGCGGCCATGACGGCGCGCGCCGGCCACGCCGTTCCCGCAGGGGGGTCGGTCCGCATGGCCCGCGCCGTGAGCGCGAACCCGCCGCCGCTCGACCCCGTGCCGAGGTGGCCGGCCCGCCTTGCACCTCCACACCCCGATACGAGCGGAGGCTAGGGCCGGGCAAGTCCCCTGGGCAGAGGACGGCGGAACACTTTCCAGGGCTCTCTCGACGCCCGGAACCCACACCCCCGACCGGCCTCGCTCATCGGGGCGCGAAAAGCCGGCGGGTTACCGGCGCCGCCCGTCGGCCGCGCCGATCCGGGTCCAGCCGGAATCGGAGCCGCTCTTCCGCGAGCGGCCGGAGGTGCATCCCCGATGGCGCATTTTTCGGATGCAGCCCTCCGAGTACCCGGATCTTGCGGCCGTGGGAGGTGCATCCCCAATGGTGCGTTTTCGCATCCAAACCGCTGATCGCTGGGAGGTTGCGGTCCCGAACGGCTCGGTGCCGGAAAAATCGGGCGAACTCTTTGTCCGGCAACGAGTTGGACAGGATTTCGCACCATCGAGGATGCACCTCCGACCGGTCCCGCCGCCGGGCGGGGGGTCCGGGGCGATGCGGCACCGGACCGCTCCGGCGCCGGTTCTCCGCACCCGCCGGTGGGGAAGCTGCGTTCGCTTCGCTATGCGCGGAAGACTCGATGCGGGCGCGAGAGCGCCCGCGTGTCCGGCTCGGTCCCGCTGACCGGATCGAATCGCCGGCGGTTGGTAGCGGGGGGGGGATTTGAACCCCCGACCTTTGGGTTATGAGCCCAACGAGCTACCAGACTGCTCCACCCCGCGACCTTTGTACCGGCGAATCGTCGCCTCTTCGGCGCGATTCGGCAGGATTCTACGGACCGGCACGCGCGGCTGTCAAACCCGCGGGGGCGCCCGCTCCGGCCCGCACCTGCGCGCCGCCCCCTCAGCGGTCGAGCGGGTCCGGGTCGTCGACGATGAGGACCAGTTCCCCGGGTCGCTGGTAGTCGAGTTCCGTGCGAACGGCGCTTTCGATCGCGAGGTCGTCGTGCGCGAGCGCTTCGACCTCGGCGCGAAGCCGCCGGTTCGCGGCCTCCTCCTCGGCGACCACCCGCTGGAGCCGAACCAGGTAGGCCCGGCGCTGGATCTGCCGGATCAGCCCCTCGGCGCCGAACAGCGCTTGCATCCAGAGGAGAGCGGCGACGACCAGATACGCCCAGCGCCACGCGCGGCCGCTCGCTCCTCCGCGCCCGGCGTCACCGTGCTGCTCCCGCTCCCTCAACGGTCCCGACCTCCGGCGGCATTCTAGCGTGCGGCCCGCCGCCGCCGGGCCGCACGCGTCGCCCGGAACTCAGCCGCCGTACGGGGCGCGGCCCGCGAAGCGGGCACCCGGCCCGAGGTCTTCCTCGATGCGCATCAGCTCGTTGTACTTCTCCGTCCTCTCGCCACGGGCCGGGGCTCCGGTCTTGATCTGCCCGGCGCCGACCGCCACGGCGAAGTCCGCGATGAAGGTGTCTGCCGTCTCGCCGGAACGATGGCTGATGACCGTTCCGTATCCCGCCGACTGCGCCATCGCCACCGTTTCGAGCGTCTCGGTCACGGTGCCGATCTGGTTCAGCTTGATGAGGATCGCGTTCGCGATGCCGTTCTCGATGCCGCGAGCGAAGATCTCCGGGTTCGTGACGAAGATGTCGTCCCCCACCAGCTGGATCCGCCCGCCCAGGGTCTCGGTGAGGTGGCGCCACCCGTCCTCGTCGCCCTCGGCGAGGCCGTCCTCGATGGAGACGATCGGAAAGTCGTCACACAGCTTCCCGTACCACGAGGTCATCTCCTCGGCGGTGAGTGTCTTCCCTTCCCCGCGGAGGTGGTACCGGCCGTCTTCGTAGAACTCGCTCGCTGCGGCATCGAGCGCCAGGGCGACGTCCTCGCCCGGCCGGTAGCCCGCCTTCTCGATGGCCGCCATCAACAGGTCCAGCGCTTGCCGGTTCGACTCCACGTTCGGGGCGAATCCCCCCTCATCGCCGATGGCCGTTGACAGGCCTTTCTCCTTCAGAACCCGCTTGAGCGTGTGGTAGACCTCCGCTGCGCAGCGGATCGCTTCGGCGATGCTCGGCAGCCCGCAGGGGACGATCATGAATTCCTGGATATCGAGGTTGTTGTCGGCGTGCGCCCCGCCGTTGATGACGTTGAGCTGGGGCGTCGGCAGCAGAGACGCCCGGACTCCTCCGAGATACCTGTAGAGGGGCTGCCCCGTCAGTCCTGCAGCCGCCCGCGCCGTGGCCATGCTGACGCCCAGGATCGCGTTCGCTCCGAGGTTCCGCTTGCTCGGCGTGCCGTCCTTCTCGATCAGCACCCGGTCGACGTTCGCCTGATCGGTCGGATCGAGCCCGAGGACCGCCGGGCCGAGCGTGTCGATCACGTGCCGGACGGCCTTCCGCACGCCCTTCCCGCCGTAGCGCGCCGGCTCGCCGTCCCGTAGCTCCAGCGCCTCCCGGCTTCCGGTGCTCGCCCCGGAAGGAATGGACGCGCGCCCGACGATCTCGTCGTCGACCGTGACCTCCACTTCCACGGTGGGATTGCCGCGGGAGTCGAGAACCTCCCTCGCATGGACTCCGGTGATCTCTGGCATGATGAAACCCCCTCGGCCGCGCCCGGTGCGGCCCGCGGGCGGGGCGGTAGTCTACCCCCGGAAGAGCCGTCGCGGGGCGTGCCGGCGGGGGACCGAGCGCGGTCCCGGCGGATCGCCGGAGGCCGCCGGGCGGCTCCCGGAACCGCGGAGGCCGGGGCCCGACGGAGGCACGATCATGGCCGACTCGAACCTCCCACCCGTCATCGTGGTTCTCTGCACGGTACCGCGGGAGGACATCGCCGCCGATCTCGCCCGGATGCTGGTCGAGCGGCGCCTGGCCGCCTGCGTGAACGTCGTTCCCGGGCTCCGATCGTTCTACCGCTGGCAGGGGGAGACACAGGACGATCGGGAGGCGCTCCTGGTGATCAAGACGCGGAGGGACCTGTTCGACGACCTCGCGCGAACGCTGGCCGGGGAGCATCCGTACGACGTGCCGGAGGTGGTCGCCCTCCCGGTCGACGACTGCCACCGGCCGTACTGGGAATGGCTGGTCGAGTCGGTCGGCTGAGCGGACGCCCCGGCGATCGAAACCTACACTCTCCTCGTGGACCGCCGTTTTCCATGCGCCCTCGCGCCGATTCTTCTCCTGTCGGCGGTTGCGGCGGCCCCGGCGGGCGCGGGGACCGGTGAGCCCGGAATCTGCCGCCCCGACCGGCCGATCCGGCGGATCGTCATCGAGAGGGTCCCCGTCTTCGATCTGGAGGACGACGGAGGACACCTGCGGGGTCTCTACCGGGCCGCCAACCTCCTCCACCGCCCGATGCAGACGCGGGCGGCCACCATCCGGTCGCTCCTGACCATCCGCGAGGGGGAGCCCTGTTCCCGCGAAGCGCTGGAAGAGGCGGAACGGGTTCTCAGGTCCTACATCTTCGTCCAGGATGCCTGGGTGACGCCCGCGGGGATCGAGGACGGCGGCGTGGTGGTGCGGGTGCGCGTCCAGGACGCCTGGTCGACGAGAGTGCGCCTCTCGGCGCGCCGCCAGGGAGGGGCGTCCAAGACGGCGTTCGGCCTGCGCGAGGTCAACCTGTTCGGAACGGGCTCGCAGCTGCAGTGGACCAGCTCACGCGACCAGGACCGCTCGGAGACGGTGTTCACCTTCCTCGATCCGGCGCTCGGCCCGACGAAGTGGCGGCTGCTCGCCCGATACGGTGACAACTCCGACGGCCTGACACGGGAGCTCTCCGTCGGCCGGCCCTTCTACGAACTCGACGGTCGCTGGGAGTTCCTGATCGACGCCGACTCGGCGGCGCGCGAGGAGAAGGTCTACGTGGGTGGGGAGATCGCGGACCGCTGGCGTGTCCGGCGGAACAGAGCCCGCGTCTCGTTCGGCTGGTCCCCGCGAGGTCTCGAGGGCAGCCGGCTGCGCCGCTGGTACCTCCGCGCGGGCGTTCGGGAGGAGTCCTGGACGCCGGCGGCCGGCGCGGCCCCTGCCCGGCCCGACCTGGCGCCTCTGGACCGGGATCAGCTCTGGCTCGGCGCGGGCCGCGAATGGTTCGACATCGACTTCCGGCGCGTGTCGCTGATCGATACCGGGCGCCGCGTGGAGGACCTGGATCTGTCCCGGCGCGTGGCGATCGGGATCGAGTTCGGCGCCGGCCGCGGCGAGGCGGCGGGCGGCGGGACGCTGATCCTGGAGGCACGGGACGGTTTCCAGACGGGCCGGGACGCCTACCTCCTGCTCGGCGCGCGCCATCGCGTCGAACGGCTGGGTTCCCGATTCGTGGACGCGGAGACCGAGCTCCGGGCCCGGTACGTCCAGAAACCCTCGCCTCTGACCGCCCTGAACCTCGACCTCCAGGCCTTCCGGGGCAGCGCCCTGGAGGGCCCGAGGCGGCGGCTGATGGGTGGGGACACCGGTCTGCGCGGCTACCCGTCCCGCGCCTTTTCCGGGGACCGGGCGCTGCTGCTGCGGGCCGAGTTCCGCTACTTCGCTCCCTGGTCGGTGGGGAAGCTCTTCCGATTGGGCGCGGTCGCCTTCGCCGAGCTCGGTGGAGCGTGGGACCGCGGCCACCGGCTCGGAGCCGAGGTTCTGCACCCGGACGTCGGGATCGGCCTGCGGGCGTACGTCAAGCCCTCCTCGGGCGGAACGACCCTCCACCTCAACGCGGCGTACCCGCTCCACCGGGAGGTCGCGGGGCGGCACTTCGGGCTGCAGGTCTCCTTCCTCGCCGCCCGGAGCTTCTGAAACGCGCGGCAGCGGATCTTCCGGGGCACGCATCGCCGCCGCCGGCGTGGGGTCGCGCGGGCGAAGGGAGGCCGGCCGCACGCCGGGGACCGCCCGCCCCCGGTGTGGGGCGCCTCTCCGATGGCGCATCGCCCTGCCGAAGTCGCAGGGGGATCGGAGGATCCGGTCCCGGTTCGATCGATGCCCGAAGACCGGGCCGAAGTGTCCGCCGTTCATCGAGTTAGGCAGAGTTTCGCACCATCGGGGACCACCTCCGGCCTTGCGGGGCGGGCCGGCGGTTCGCTGCCGGTCCCTCCGGCCCCTCGCGGCCTGCCTCGGGCGAACGCGACGCCGGATCGTGAGGGCCGCCGCACGACGCGGGCCAGCGGTTCCGGCCGGATCGCGCACGAAAGGCGTGGGACGTGCATCCGCAATGGTGCGCTTTCCGATCGAAGCCGTTGGGAGTTCAGGGGTTACGCTCTCGAGCGGCTCGAAGCCGGCGGGCCGGGCCGAACTGGCTGTCCTCCTTCGGGTTGCACCGCGTTTCGCACCATCGAGGGAGCACCTCCGGGGCCGTGGGAGCGCGCCGGGGGCGGGGCTTCCGCGGTGGCCGGGGTACGGTGGCACCTTCCACCAGTCGCGAGGTCCCCCGAGGCCGCCGTGATCCATCCGCTTCATGGTCCCCGCCGGCCGGCTGCGGAGCGATGGCCCCGCGCAACCCTTCTCGGGTGCATCCTCGACGGTGCGACCCCCCGGCCAATGTCCTGAAAACAAAAGCTCTTCGACGGCCGCCGTGGCCGGACACCCGCGGAACTCCCGACTCCCTTCGGCGCGACGAATTGCCTCGCACAGCGCACCCCCGGGGAAGCACCTCCCTTCGCTGGGGAAGCAGATCTTCAACCTCGATGGTGAGGCACGCTTCGCAACTCGCTGTCGGATAGAGGTTTCGGCCGACCTCGCCGGTATCGACCTTTTCGGGACCACAGCCTCCCAGCGTTCGGCGGTTTGGGCGCGAGAACGCAGCGTCGGGGGGTGCACCTCGCGCGGAAACGGCCCCGCCAGCCGGCCCACCGGCGGGCCACCGGGCCTCCTCGCGCCCACCTCCGGAGGGACCACTCCCTCGCGGGCCGGAAGGGAGCACCCTTCGCTCCCCGCCCCCCGCGAGGATGTCCCGCTCGAGCCGCGCTCCCTCCCCGGTGCCGGCCGCTCGCTCGACCCCTGGCGCCGCCGGGCCCCGCGCACGGGCGTTCGGGCCGACTCGCCGGACCCGGACCAGGTCCGCGACGGTCGACCCGGAAGAGGTCGGGACGGACGCCTCGCGCCGTCGACAACGCCCTCCCAGGCGGCGTCGTCCGGCGCGCCCGTCGAGTTCGCCGCGCGGCGCCGCGCCGGGCCTTCGCGCGGGCGATCCGGCACCGCGGCGCCGGCCGGGGCTCGCTTGACAGCTCTCCCCCGCGCGCCGTAGCATTCAGCGTCTTCCCGCAAGAAAGACCCCGAGTTCAAATCCGAACGAGGCCGAGGCTCCGCGCAGGACGCGGAGCGGCCGTGCGACGATCGTGGCCAATCAGACGACGCCAAAAGAGAAGGTCGGCAACGGCACCGCCGAGGCGATCTCGCTGAACGAGCTGACGCGGATGCCGATCGACGAGCTCGCGGCGCTGGCCCGGCAGCTCGGGCTCCGGCACACCGGCGGACTGCGCAAGCAGGATCTGATCTTCGAGATCCTCCAGCACCATGCGGAGAAGCGCGGCCTGGTGCTCGCAGAGGGTGTGCTGGAAGTGCTCCCGGAGGGCTACGGCTTCCTCCGCTCGCCGGACTACAGCTACCTGCCGGGTCCCGACGACGTCTACGTCTCGCCGTCGCAGATCAGCCGATTCTCCCTGATGACCGGCAACGTGGTGGCCGGCCTGGTCCGCCACCCGAAGCCGGACGAGAAGTACTTCGCGCTGATCAAGGTCCAGTCGGTCAACGGGAAGGATCCTGAGCTGTCGCGCGACCGGATTCTCTTCGAGAACCTCACGCCTCTCTACCCGATGGAGCAGATCCGCCTCGAAACGACGCCCGACAATCTGACGGGACGGGTCATGGATCTGCTGACACCGGTCGGCAAGGGCCAGCGGGGGCTGATCGTCGCCGCGCCGCGGACGGGCAAGACCATGCTGCTCCAGTCGGTGGCCAATTCGATCTCCACCAATCACCCGGAGATCGAGTTGATCGTGCTCCTCATCGACGAGCGCCCCGAGGAGGTCACCGACATGCGGCGCACGGTCGACGGCGAGGTCATCTCGTCCACGTTCGACGAGCCGGCGACGCGTCATGTGCAGGTGGCCGAGATGGTGATCGAGAAGGCCAAGCGCATGGTGGAGTACGGCAAGGATGTCGTGATCCTGCTCGATTCGATCACCAGGCTCGCCCGCGCCTACAACGCGGTGCAGCCGCCCTCGGGGAAGGTCCTGTCCGGCGGACTCGACGCGAACGCCCTGCAACGCCCCAAGCGTTTCTTCGGAGCGGCACGGAACGTCGAGGAGGGCGGATCGCTCACCATCCTGGGCACCGCGCTCATCGACACCGGTTCGCGGATGGACGAGGTGATCTTCGAGGAGTTCAAGGGCACCGGAAACATGGAACTTCACCTCGACCGGCGCCTCGCGGACCGGCGGGTCTTCCCGGCCATCGACATCACCAGGTCGGGAACGCGGAAGGAGGAGCTGCTGCTCGATCAGGACACACTGAATGCGGTGTGGATCCTGCGGAAGGTGCTGACGCAGATGAACGACATGGAGGCGATGGAGCTTCTCCTCGACCGCCTCAAGAAGACCGATTCGAACGCGGCGTTCATCCAAATGATGCGCGAGGGCCGCTGAGGTCCCGCGCGGGCGCAGGCCGGCTCCGGCCGGGCTGCGACGGAGGTCGACGACACGTGGACAAGCCGATCGAAGATGCGCTGAAGAAGATCCCGAACCGCTTTCTTCTGACCACGGTCGTGGCGCGCCGCTGGGAGAGCCTCGTGGCCGGGAGTCCCCCGCTGGTGGAGGTCCGGCCCGGCATGTCCAAGATCGATATCGTGCTGCGCGAGATCCTCGAGGACCGGGTGACGGTCGATCCGGAGTCGAAGAAGATCGTCCTCGCCGGCGAGCCGGAGGTCGAAGAGCACGACGAGCCTCTGTTCAACGAGCCGCTCGTGCCCGACAGCGAGAGCATCCAGCGCGCCGTGAAGCCGGAAGGGGAGTAGCTCCCGATGCCGCTGCGCCTGGCGGGGCGCTCCCCGGCGAGGAGCGAGGCTCGGCTCCAGATCGGCGACGAGGGTCTGCCGCCGGCGCTCAGGCACGAGGTCGACCGGCAGTGGGGCGCCTCTCCGGTCGCGGTGACCGCCACGCTGGGACTCCTGGAGGAGTCGCTCCTCGTCGCGGTCAAGCCGCCCCAGTGGGGCGATCCGGCTGCCGTCGCGCGCCGGTTCGCCCGGGCCGGGCGGGCGCTCACGCGGGAACGCGTGCAGCGGGCTGTCTTCGCTCTCCGAGACGTCCCGGACGACAGCCTGATGCCCCTCATCCTCGGCCTGAGCCGGGGCCTGTACCGCTTCGACCGGTACAAGACCGGACCGCGGCCGGCCCCGCCCATGGTCTCTCTCTTGTCGAACCGCCGCGGATGGCCCGCATCCGCCCACCGGGCACTCGCGATCGCCGAGGCCACCGCGTTCACCCGCGATCTCGTCAACACCCCCGCCGAGGACATGGGGCCGGACGAACTGGAGGCCGAGGCCCGACGGGTCGCCCGCGCCGGCGGCTTGAAGGTGAAGGTGCTGCGCGCCGGCCGCTGCGCCCGGATGGGCATGGGCGCGTTGACCGCGGTGGGCCGGGCGAGCCCCCGTGCCCCGCGCATGATCGTCCTCGAGTACGAGGGGGCCCCCGGATCGTCCGACGTTCTCTCCTTCGCGGGCAAGGGCATCTGTTTCGACACCGGGGGGCTCGACCTCAAGACCGCCTCCGGGATGCTCCTGATGAAGAAGGACATGGGAGGAGCGGCGACGATCCTCGGCGCGGCGCAAGCGATCGCCGCTCTCGAACCGGAGGCCAACGTCCGCTTCTACATCGCGGCTGCCGAGAACGCCGTGGCGGGCAACGCCCTCCGGCCGGGCGACGTCGTCCGTGCCCTCGACGGAACCACCATCGAGATCGGGAACACCGACGCCGAAGGGCGGCTGGTGCTGGCCGACGCCGTCGCGCTCGCCGTTCGCGAGGGCGCCACGCGCATCGTGGACGTGGCCACGCTCACCGGCGCCGCGATGATCGCCTTGGGGCGCGTCCGCGTGCCCCTTCTCGGCAACGACGAGTCGCTCCTGACCGACCTCGAAACCGCCGCCGCCGAGGTCGGGGAGCGCGTTTGGCGCCTGCCGGCCGATCCCGAGTACCGCGAAGCGATCAAGGGCAAGGTCGCGGACCTGCGAAATGTCGGCCGTCGCGGCGAGGCCGGCGTCATCGCCGGGGGGCTGTTCATCGGCCATTTCGCCGGCCGCACGCCCTGGGCCCACCTCGACATCTCCCCCGCGTCCTGGTCGGACGGCAGGGATGGCGACGGCCCCGAGGGAGCGACGGGCGTGATGGTGGCGACGCTGGTCCGCCTCGCCCTCGGAGACCTGCGCGAGCCGGCCTGATCGCTCTCAGCCGCCACGCCAGCGCGGATATCGATCGCCGCCGGCGGGGGTCGGCACCCGGACCGCCGCGTACACGCCGGCGCAGACGAGCAGCCCGCCGCCGATCACGCGCATCCCCGGCCGTTCGCCGAAACAGGCCGTGGCGAGACCTGCCGCGACCAGCGGCTGCAGATAGATGAACAGCGCGACCTCGGAAGAGGCGGCCCGAGCCAGCGCCCAGTAGTTCAGCAGGTAGGCGCCGACCGTCGGGCCGACGACGATGAACACCGCGAGGCCCCACGCCTCGGCGGAGACCTCGCCCGGACGGAAACCTGGCAGCTCCGGCGCGGCCACGGCCAGCACGCCCCCCGCACCGAAGAGGAAGAGCAGTGCCGTGACTCCGAGGGGATCGTTCCGCGCCACCACCGGCTTGCTCAGGACGAGGAACAGCGCGAACGACGCCGCGTTCAACGCCGTGAGCAGGTCGCCGGCCACGCGCACCGGCTCCGCGGCCGCCGAGCGAGGATCGATGATGGCCAGAGCTCCGGCGAACGCCAGCGCGACGGCCAGAACCCGCCGCCGGTCGACTCGCTCCTGTCGCAGGAGGATCGCGATCAGCAGCGTGAGGACGGGAATCGTCGTGTTGATCAGCGCCGAGTGGGTGGGACTCGTCCGGCTCAGCCCCTCGACGAAGCAGACCTGATTGATCACGACTCCGAACAGCGACAACCCCGCCACCGCCAGGCGGTCCTGTCTTCGGGGCCACCGTCGCCGGCCGAGCCGCACCGCCGCCGCCAGCAGGACCGCCGCCGCCGCCACTCGCGCCAGCGCCCACACCCTCGGTTCGATCTCCTCCAACAGCCGCTTGGCGGCCAGATAGTGGAGTCCGAACAGGATCTGGACCGTGATCAGGGCGGCGGCGACGCGCCCGCGCGCCCGGCCCGCCGGGCGGCAGGGGTCGCCCGTGTCGACCGGAGGGCACGGCATCAGCCGATATCCGCCAACCGCAGGCGTTCGCCGTGACGGCGCATCACTTCGCGGAGGAGATCTTCGGGGAGCCCCCCCTCCCCCAACCGCTCGACGAGTTCGAACGCCTGTTCCCGCGCGGCGAGCAGCAGCGACTGGTGCCGGACGATATCCGCGACCTTGAAGGAGGGCATGCCCGACTGGGCGGTGCCCGCCAGTTCGCCCGGGCCCCGCAGTTCGAGATCCTTCTCGGCGACCCGAAATCCGTCCGCGGTCGCCTCCAGGACGGCGAGCCGCTCGAGTGCGGCGGCCGAGGCATCCGGAGATGCGATGAGCACGCAGTACGACGCGAGTTCTCCTCGTCCCACCCGGCCCCGGAGCTGGTGAAGCTGCGCGAGACCGAACCGGTCGGCGTCCTCGACGACGATGACCGACGCTTCGGGCACATCGATCCCGACTTCGATGACGGTCGTCGCGATCAAGATCTGGGCCTTCCCTTCGGCGAACAGCGCCAGGTTCCGATCCCTCTCGGCGGCCTTCATCCGCCCGTGGACCATGACCGCGTTCGCCTGCGGAAACCGCCGCCGGTATTCCTCGAGTCCTTCCTCCGCCGCCCGCCGGCCCCCGGCACCCTCCTCGATGACCGGATGGACGACGTAGATCCGCCGTCCCTGGGCCAACGCCCGCGCGACCCCTTCCATGACGCGTTCCCGCTGATCGGCGGTCCGAACGACCGTCCGGATCGGCTTCCTTCCGGGAGGTTTTTCGTCGAGAATCGATACGTCGAGATCGCCGTAGATGACCATGGCGAGCGTCCGGGGGATCGGCGTGGCCGACATCACCAGGACGTCGGGATGTTCGCCCTTCGCCACCAGGTCGGCGCGCTGCACCACGCCGAACCGGTGCTGCTCGTCCACGACCACCAGGCCGAGGCGGGCGAAGGATGTCTTCTCGGAAACGAGGGCGTGGGTGCCGACGATCAGCCGCGAACGCCCGGTCCGCACGCGCTCGTCGGCCCGCCGGCGTTCGGCCGCCGGAAGTCCCGCCGTGAGCAGCTCCACCTTGACGCCGGCCGGGAGCAACAGTTTCTGGAGGTTGCGGGCGTGCTGCGTGGCCAGAACCTCGGTCGGGGCCATCAGCGCCGCCTGGTAGCCGTTCTCCACCGCGATCATCATCGCCAGGGCCGCGACCACCGTCTTGCCGGAGCCGACGTCACCGAGCAGGAGCCTGTTCATCGGAGAGGGGCGGGCGAGATCGTCCTCGATCTCGGCGAGCACACGTCGCTGCGCCGAAGTCAACTCGAACGGGAGGAGCCGAAGGAGCCGGTGCCGCAGGGCGTCATCGATCCGGTAGCCGGACCCACGCCGTTCCCGCCGCGTGCGGCGGCGCCGCAACGCCAGGCCGAGCTCGAGAAGGAAGAATTCGTCGAACGCGAGGCGCACGTGCCCCGGGGTCCGCCGCTCCTGAACCGCCTCCGCCGGGAGATGCCCGGGCGGCGCGTGCACGAGCCGGTACGCGTCGCCACGAGGAATCAGACCCAGCCGCTCGCGGACGTCCTCCGGCACCGGGTCCGGAATTTCCTCGAGGTTGTCGAGCACGACCCGCAGGAGACCGCGCAACCGCCGGGGCGTGAGAGGTCCCAGCTTCTCGTACACCGGGAGCCAGCCCAGCACCGCTTGCGGGTCCTCCCCCTCCGCTACGACATCGAAGGACGGCCCGTGCAGCTCCAGACCGCGGTCGGTCATCCGGGGCGTGCCGTAGGCGACGAGCCGGAGCCCCGGCCGGATCCACTCCGCGAGGTAGCCTCGGTTGAAGAACTTCACCGGAAGGGTGGCGGTGCCGTCGTCCAGCAGAACGGTGAGGATCTCCATCCGCCGTCCTCGCGTCCGGATCAACCGGACGTCGGCGACGCGCGCCACCACCGCCGCCCGCTCGCCCGCCGTGAGCTCGGCAATCGGCACGGGCCGGCGCCGGTCCTCGTATCGGAAGGGAAGATGGTCCAGAAGGTCGCCGACGGTCCGGACGCCGCGCTCCGCCAGGTCGGCCGCCCAACGCGGCCCGATACCACGGACCCGGCCGATCGGATCCTCCCAGCGAAGCGAGCCGCCGGAAGCGCGGCTGCGGTTGGGGGCGTCGTCCGCGGGCATCGGCGCAGACGTTAGCACGGCACGCTCCCTGTGGAACCCGGAGGTGCTTCCGCAATGGTGCGCGGCCGCGCCGGCGGGGCGCAGGTGCTGCCTGTTCCATGCCACCTC
>RFHH01000010.1 GCA_003696075.1 Acidobacteriota bacterium | reverse complement strand
CCCGGCGAGCCCCGCGCCGAGCAGCGCGATCGCGAGCTGGCACCAGAACTCCCGCCGCCGCCCCCGCGGCGAGCGGACGGCCAGCGCCAGCGAGAGCGATCCCGCCAGAGCCGCCAGTCGCGCTTCCGCGAGGCGGGCCCCGGCGGCGGCCCCGGCCCAGAGCAGAGCCGCCGCACGCCACAGCCGCAGGACCCCCGGTGTCACGGCTCCAGCGTGGACTACGGGCAGCGGTCACGAAAGCCCGCTGGTCTCGTCCTCTCCCAGCGGCGGGAAGCCCGGCGGCACCAGAGGCAGGCGGGCGAGATCGGGCCATCCGAACCGGCGGCGCAGCCGCCTCGCGAGCGCCTTTTCGAGGGCGCGATCCCGGACGTCGTCGCGCATCGCCGCCGCATACGGAGCCACGTCGCGGGCCGCCTCCCGCTCGACCTCCTCCAGTTCCGGGCCACCGAGCGCCTCGCGCGCCGCCCGCACGAGGCGCCGCTCGAGGGCGGCCACCGGATCGGCCTCGCCGGGGAGCGGGTTCCGCCCGAGCGCCAGCGCTTCCAGGGCCGCCGCCACCTCGGCGCGCGCCGGCTCCGGCGCTCGGGAGCGGCGAACGGCCTCCGCGGCGGCCCGGAAGGCGGCGGCGAGCGCCTCCCGGTCCTCGGCCGGCCGGGAGCCGGCCGGGTCCGGCGCCCCGGTGCGCCGTTCGCGAAGCGCCGCTCCGGCCTCCTCGATCGCCGGTTCCACGTAGGCCAACGTCCTGGGGATGCGGGGTGGACGGCGCTCGGACAGCCGCCGGTAGAGGGAGACCATCGTTTCGAGGACGAGCTCCAAGGGAAGCCCGCTGCGGTACCAGCGCTGGACCCGCGCCAGGTCCTCCGGGCTGAGAACGAGGGGCCGCCGGCGCAAACGGCCGAACGTTCGCTCGACCGCGACGACGTACTCCCGTTCGCGGTTGCTCTCGGGCTGCTCCGCCACGTTCCGCCTCCCCCCGGCCGCCGATTGTAGCCCGCGGGGTCGGCGGCCTCCGGGCGTCACGCGGGGTAGGAAAGCTCGAGGGCGCGCGCCTCGATGCAGCGGAAGAGGATCTCGAGCACCTTGCGGTACTCCGCCACCGGCCCGCCGATCGGGTCGGGAAGGTCGAGTCCGCCGTCCGCCTCGCGAAGGAGGACGACCTTCCCCATCACGTCCGGATAGTGCTCGCGCAAGAATGCCCGCTGGATCCGCGTCATCACGACGATCTCGTCCGCCTGGTCGAGCATGTCCCGCGTGAGGGCCCGGCTGCGGTGGCGGCTCAGGTCGAGCCCTCGCTCGCGCGCGAGCTCGACGACGACCGGATCGGCGGGCCGCCCGTCCACGGCGTGCGTTCCCGACGACAGGCAGCGCACGGGATGCCGGCCGAGCCGCTCCGCCACGCGCCGCATGTAGTGCTCCGCGACCGGGGAGCGGCAGATGTTGGCCGTGCAGAGGTACAGGATCGTCATCGCGCGCGGTTCCTCGCGTGCACGATCCGCAGCCCGTGCAGCGTCAGATGGGGGTCGTGGACGTCGACCCGTTCGAGAAGTCGGCCGATCAGCGCTCCGAGCCCCCCCGTCGTCACGACCGTGGCCCGGCCTCCGAGCTCCCGCTCGACGCGGGTCACGAGCCCTTCGATCATCGCCGCGTGCCCGTGGAGGAGACCGGACCGGATCGAATCGACGGTGTTGCGGCCGATCACGTGCGGCGGAAGCTTGAGGTCGACGCGGGCGAGGCGGGCCGTCCGTTCCGCCAGGGCGGCTGCGCTGATCTCCGGTCCCGCGGCGATGACGCCCCCGAGGTACTCACCCTCCGCGGTGACCACGTCGAGCGTCGTCGCCGTTCCCAGGTCGACCACGATGCAGGGGCCGCCGTAGCGCTCCAGCGCGGCCACCGCGTTGAGGATTCGGTCGGCGCCGAGCTCGTGCGGGTTGTCGGTGCGGATCCGCAGTCCGGTGCGGACTCCGGGGGCGACCTCGATCGGCTCGACGCCGGTCAACTCCACGAGCGCGCGCCGGACTTCCCCGGTGAGCGGCGGCACCACGGAACCGACGATGCCGTCCCGGACGGCCGTGGCGTCGTCACCGAGCAGCCCCGCGAGCAGGACGCGCAGTTCGTCGGAGGTCAGCCCCGGACGGCTCCACAGACGCCACGACCGGCGCAGCGCCTCCCCGTCGAAAAGGCCCAGCACGATATGGGTGTTCCCGATATCGACGGCGAGCAGCACCGGCTAGCGGCTCCCCTTCCCCGGCCTCGGCTCGCAGGCGACCACCTCGCCCGTGAGCACCCGGGTCGTCCCACCCCCCGTTGCGATCAGCAGCGCGCCCTCGTCGTCGAGGCCGACCGTCCGGCCGGCGATCCGGCGCCCGTTCGCGAGCCGAACGGTCGCCTCTTCGCCGGGCCGTGGCGTCATGCGGCTGTGCAGCGATTCTAGTGCAGACCGCACCGCGAGTGAACCGGTGTCGCCCAGGCGGAGCGGCAGCCGCGCCAGGATCTCGGCCGCGACGGCGGCCACCGGATCGGCGGCCCCGAGTCCCCGGAGCGCTGCGCCCGGTCCC
Organism: Acidobacteriota bacterium; assembly: GCA_003696075.1. Classification (NCBI taxonomy): domain Bacteria; kingdom Pseudomonadati; phylum Acidobacteriota; species Acidobacteriota bacterium. The sequence goes on along the minus strand of RFHH01000010.1, from coordinate 426 downwards.
GCCGCTTCCGGATCGGTCCTCCGAGGATCGCAGGCGACGTCGATCCCGATTCCCACGAGCAAGCGAGCTGCCCGCCCGCCGGCCGGCGTCCACAGCTCCGCCAGGATTCCCCCGACCTTCCCCTGCGGCTGGTACAGGTCGTTCGGCCAGCGGATCTCCACCCGCGCCCCTAGCGCCTCCAGGGCTTCCGCCACCGCCAGCCCCGCGAAGAGCCCTGCGCGCGGAGAGAGCGCCAGCGGCTCGGGAGCGGGGGCGAGGACGGTCATGTAGAGCCCCCCGCGCGGCGAGACGAACCGCCGGCCCCGCCGTCCCCGCCCCGCGGTCTGCTCCTCCGCCGCGACCGCCGTCCCGACCGGTGCGCCCGCGGCCGCCGCGCGCCGCGCCGCGTCCATCGTCGACGGGAGCACGGTGGCGGCCATCAGGGGG
>RFHH01000009.1 GCA_003696075.1 Acidobacteriota bacterium | reverse complement strand
GGCTCGGGCACCGGCTCGGCCGCCGGAACCTCCACCGCCGCGGGCTCGGGCACCGGCTCGGCCGCCGGAACCTCCACCGCCGCGGGCTCGGGCGCCGGCTCGGCCGCCGGAACCTCCACCGCCGCGGGCTCGGGCGCCGGCTCGACCGAAGCGGCGAGGTCCTGCGGGGCCACCCGCAGCCGCACGCCGCCCGGCTCCGGGATCACGTCGAACCGGTGCGGCTCCGTCAGGTCGAGCACCAGACGCGCCAGCGCGTTCGGCGGCTCGCGGTACTGGCCGAGGCGTGCGCGGACGACCCCGCGGCTGCCGACGCGGATCCGCGCCCCCACGAGCCGGGGAGGCAGCACGACGCCCGGCAGGTCGAACACGAGCCGCTCCGGGCCGTCCAGGCGGAAGACCTCCACCGGCAGCGCACCGTCGGCCTCGAGAACGAGTTCGACGGTCCCGTCCGGGGCGACGCTGGCCAGCGCCACGTCGTTCAAGTGCGACGCTCTCGGCACGCCGTCCGGGACCTCCTGGGTCGCCAGGAGGGGCGGACGGTCGTCGTAGGGAATCGTGCCGCTCGCGAGCGTCGCGCCCGCCGCGGCACAGGCCACGAAGATCGCTACCTGGAGCAGCCGGCTCCGGCGGCGTGCGGTGGTCATGCGCCCTCCTCCTCGGTGAACTCGCCTTCCTCCTTGGTCGGCCGGAGTCGCTTGGTCACATCGCGGTACGGCTTGATCCGCCGCGGGTCGTCGACCTGCTGGCGGAACACGACCTCGCCTTTGACCGGATCGATGGCGATCACGCGGCCGTCGTACACGACATCGCCCACGCGGACGGTGTAGCCGCGGTTGTCGCTTCCCCGAAAGAGCGCCGCCGGCTTGCCCTCCCGGTCGAGGACGACCCCCTTCAGGTCGATCTCCGAGATGAGCATCCCGGCGATCCCCTTGGGCCGTTTCCCTTTCGCCTTGCGCTCCGACTTGACGAGCGGCTCGAACGGGTCACGGCGCCCGGTCGGGTCGTAGCTGAAGTGCTGGCCGGTGATGACCGCCTCCGCATCCCGCTTCATCTGCCCCAGCAGCCGGTCGGCGTCGGGAGCGACCCGCTGCTCGGACGCGTCCGCGCTCTGGGCCGCTGCCGGGAGCGCGATGGCCGCCAGGACGAGAAGGCAGACGAGGCCCGCGCGTGCGCTCATGCTGCACCTCCACGCGACGCATCCTTGTCCTCGTCGAGGTTCTTGAAGATGTAGGTCTTCGCGATGAAGGTGGCCTGGATCGTCGCGTTCGAGTTCCTGGTCCGGTTCGGCTCGATCTTGACGTCCTCGACGTTGATGATCCGAGCGTACTTGCTGATCCGGTCGAAGAAGAGACCCAGCTGGTGGTAGTTGCCCCGCACCTGCATCCGGATCGGCTGCTCGCGCAGGAACTCCTGCTCGGTCATCGACTGCGGGTTGAAGACGCGCAGGTCGAGGTTCGTCTGATCGGCGAGGCTCTTGATCCACTTGAGGAGATCGCCCAGCTCCGGCTGGGTCGGCAGGATCTGCTTCAGATCGGCCAGCTTCAGCTCGAGGTCCGCGATCTCGCGCTGCAGCTCGTCGAGCTGGGCGGCGGCACGCCGGGCCCGGCGGATTTCCGCCTGCTTCTGCTCCAGCGTCTCCTCCAGCCGCGCGATCTTCTGCGCCTTCTTGTTCAGCTCGGTCGGCGCGAAGTTGTTGCCGAACCACCAGACGACGACCGCCACGCCGAGCGCTGCGGCGATCTGTCCCCACCACGGCAGCTTCTTGAGATCCATGGCTCAGCCCCTCGGCGTCCCGGCGGCGGCGTCGCCCCCCGCGCCGGCCGTCTCGTCGGCCGTCTGGAAGCGGCAGGAGAGGTTGAAGCTCACCCCCTCCGGCACGGCCTGTGTGTTGCCCAGCGTGACGTCCTTGAAGTAGGGGGACCCGGCGAGGTTGTTGTAGAAGTTGGACACGGCGTTGTAGGTGGTCGCCTTCCCGCGGATCACCACCCGGCCGTCCCGCTCGTCGAGACCCTCCAGCCAGAGGAAGGCCGGCAGCTTGCGGCTGATCTGATCGAGCAGGTGCACCGGCACCTTCTGGCGCCGCTTGAGCTCCGTGATCAGCTCCACCCGCTTCTTGAGAGCCGCCTTCTTCTTCTGGTGGCTCTCGATCACCTGCAGCGCTTCCTGGAGCTGGGAGAGCTCCTCCGTCGCCGCCTCGACCTCGGCCTTGAGGGTGGCGATCCGGCGGCTCATCGCGAACGAGCGGTATCCGACGAACGCGATCGAGAGCACGATGATCGCGACGGCGGCGATGCCGGCCGCGTTCTCGTAGGTCAGGTTCGCCTTCTTCTCCGGCTTCGCCTGCCGGATCTCGAGCAGATTGACGCGGATCATCGGTCACCCACCTTCCGCAGGGCCAGCCCGACGGCGACGGCGCTGTCGGGGGCAACGTCGGCCAACTGGCGCTCGAGGCGCGCGGGGACGCGGATCTGCCGGAACGGATCGAGCGGCTCCACGCGGGCCCCGAACTGCTGCGACAGGACGTCGCCGAGTCCCGGAAGCCGGGAGCCGCCGCCCGTGAGATAGATCGCCTCCAGCGGCGCCTCGCTGCTGGCGAACGCCTTGACGAAGTCCACCGTCCGCTGGATCTCCTGGCACAGCTCCTCGTTGACCGAGGCGAGGATGGCGTCGACCTGTTCGCGGGGCACTCCTTCGACCGACTCCCCCTTCTTGGCAGCCTCGGCCTGCTCCCGCGACAGGTTCAGCTCCCGCTGGAGCGTGTCGGTGTACTGGTTGCCGCCGATCGAGAAGTCGCGCCAGAAGACCGACATCCCGTTGTGCAGCACGGCGATGCTGGTCACGGAGGCGCCGATGTCGATGAGCGCCGCGGTGCCCGGCATCTCCTCCTGGTAGTTCACCTCGAAGCAGTTGAGCGCGGCGAACGTCGCCACGTCGACGACGGCCGGTTCCAGGCCGGCCTGGCTGATCACCGACGTGTAGTCGTCGATGCGCTCCTTGCGGGCGGCGACCAGGATCACGTCCATGTTCCCCTCGCCCGCCAGAGAGGAGCCCTCGAGGATGTGGTAGTCGAGGGAAACCTCGTCGATGTTGAACGGGATGTACTGCTCGGCCTCCCACCGGATCTGCTCGGCGAGCTCCGATTCGCTCATCAGCGGGAGGTTGATGCGGCGGATGATCACGGAGTGGCCGCTGAGCGCGGTGGCCACCTTCGTGTTCCGGATCTTGTTCTTCGACCAGATGCGGCGAAGCGTGTCGACGACGAGTCCGGCGTCCATCACCGTCCCGTCGACGATCGCCTCCTGGGGCAGCGGCTCGGTCGCCAGGGACTGGATCTCGTAGCCCCGGTTCCGGCCGAGGTCCCTCAGCTCGGCCACCTTGATGGAGCTGTCGCCGATGTCGAGGCCGACGAGCTCCTTCGATCTCCCGAAGAGCATCCAGGCACCTCCGCGTCGTGTCGCGGGGAAGTCGCCGGCTGCGGCGGCCCTGACCGGAGATGCCCGCGCCCGTTCGCGCCCGGCGCGGAGCGGCCTCTCCCGGACCTCCTGCGGGCGGCGCCTTCCGCCACCTCTCCGCATCCGATCCGCCGCTTGCGGCCCTCGCGGCCCGGGCGTGCCGCGCCGGCCCACCTCGCCGGCGGATCTCCACGCGGCGAATATTGGTCCCGGCCGGGTGCCCGGCAAGGCGGGGGGGCGCGGCGGATTGCCGACCCGGGAGGGGGCTGCTAGACTTTCGGCTTTCGCGGGCGCCGGCGGGGGAGCCACCCGCAAGTGCCGGGCGGGCCGGCGTTTGCGGCCGCCGCCGCGGGAGGACACGTCAGATGGCCAGGGTCTGCGAGATCTGCGGGAAGAGGCCGCTGTCGGGGAACAGCATCAGTCACGCGCACAACGTGACCCGGCGGCGCTTCATGCCCAACCTCCAGCGCATCCGGGTCGCCACCGAGAAGGGCGGCACCCGCCGGATCCTCGCGTGCACGCGCTGCATCCGGTCGGGACGCGTCACGAAGCGCGTCTCCTGAGCCCTCACCCCGCCAACGCCACCGCCTCGATCTCGACCAGCGCCCCCTTGGGCAACGCCGCGACCTCGACGGCGGCGCGCGCGGGGCGATGCTCTCCGAAGCACTCGGCGTAGGCCTCGTTCATCTCGGGGAACCGGCCCAGGTCGGTGAGGTAGACCGTCGTCTTCACGACACGGTCGAGCCCGGAGCCGGCCGCCTCGAGCACCGCGGCGAGATTCCGCAGCACCTGCCGCGTCTGCTCGCCCACCGTGGCGCCGGTCATCTCCCCGGTCGCCGGATCGATGGCGATCTGCCCCGAGCAGAAGAGGAAGCCGCCGGCCTCGACGGCCTGGCTGTACGGCCCGATGGCCGCGGGTGCCCCTTCGGTCGCGATCGTGCGCAGCATCGGCTTGCCCTCCCGGCCCCGCCTCCGGCGGGGCGGGCATTCTAGCCCGGGCGGGGCGGCCGAGGACCGGCCGGCTCCGGCTCCGGCGCGGGGCACCTCAGGGGCAGGCCGCCGGGTCGATCCCGGGCGGGCCGAAGGGGCCCGTGCCGCATCCGTTCTGCCCGCGCACCAGGCGGTAGACCCCCTCCCCCGCTGGCGGCGGGTTCTCCGGATCGACCAGGGGCGGTTCTCCCGCGTCGTCGGTCACGCAGGAGGCGGCGCCGAAACCGCCCGAGGCGCGCAGATCGCCGAGCGGGCCGCCGGCCACGTCGTAACGGGTCGAGGGCCCGGCGGCGTCGCGCTGGGAGACCCAATCGAGCTCGACCTCGCCGCCGGTCCGGCGGGCCAGCGTCAGCCCCGCCACCTCGCCCGGAACGCTCCACACGTCGGGGCTCGCGTCGTCGCAGTCGCACACCGCACCGTGGCCGTCGCCGTCGGCGTCGATCTGGTCCGGATTGGCCAGCGCCGGGCAGTTGTCGGCCGTGTCTCCGATCCCGTCCCCGTCCGCGTCGCTTTCCGTCAGCTCGAGGACGGTCACGCCGTTGACGGCGATGGGAGCGGTGAGATCGAGCGAGCCGCCGGGCGTATCGACCGTCCGCACGGTCCCGTCCTCCTCGAGATCGTCGGCCGCCAGAAGGTCCGCCAACTCGTCCGGCGTGTAGAGGTCCTTCCGGGGAAGGGCCTGGAACGCCCGGTAAGGCGAGGAGTGGTCGCGATCCACCCTCCACCTCCTCACCGCCGTCCGCGGCCATGGCACACCGGAGACGGAGAGCCGGGCCGTCACGGTGGTGGTGTCCCGCGACTCGGTGTCGTGGCGGTCGTGCGCGTACAGGAGAAGGACGTGCGCGTCCGGCGAGGCGCTCCGCACCCCGGCGACGCGGATGCCCGAGAGGTCCCGGGCCGGGAGGGCCGCGAGATCCCGGCTCATTCGGCCCAGGAGCTCGATGTGGTTGAAGATCGCCTTCTTGACCGTGGTGATCGCGTCCTCGGTGCCGTCTCCGTCGGTGTCGGTGCGCATCAACGCGGTGACCGACGTCTGGCCGCGGCCGTTGTAGTCGAAGGGCCACACGGTCAGCACCGACTCGTGGTGAGCGAAACGCGGGTCGGTTCCGGCGCGCTCCACGAGCCGCTGCATCCAGTCCGCGCACCACGCGGGGAAGAAGCCGTCACCGAGGTAGATCGCGGCCGACGCCGGATCGTTCCTCGGGATCCAGTCGGGGGTGGCCTCGAACGAATCGACGGCGAGCCGGTCGAAGTAGGCCGGATCGATCGCGAGCGAGTCCTCCCGCACGCGGATGATGTCGGCCGTCGCCTGGTCGGCGTGGACGTACTCGTGGATCGAGACGAAATCGACCGGCGACCCCTTGCCTCCGTGCGCGTCGCACAGCTCCTGCACGCGCGCCGCGCGCCGTCCGTCGAAGAGCGGATCGGCGCAGGCGAAGTTCTGCTCCGCGATGTCGCCCTCCGGCTTGTCGGCCTCCGGGGACATGTGATACAGCGCGTCGCGGAGCCAGCCGACGCCTCCCAGGCCGCCCGCCTCGAGTCCGCCCACGCGCACCTTCGACGCGTCGAGGCCCCGCTCTTCGAACGCCGTCAACACCGCGTTCACGGTGAGGTCGTAGTACTTGTAGAACTCGTCCTTCGTTCCCGACCAGAACAGGCCGTAGTTGTTCTCGTTGCCGAAGCTCCACAGGAAGTCGGCCGCGGCGGCCCCGTAGCGGTCGATCAGGTGGAACGTGATCTGCCGCACGAACTCGTGCCACTCGAGGTCGTCCTTCGGGGGCGCCACGCTGCCGTGCCCTCCCGGATGCGCCGGCACCGGCTCCCGCGACAGATCGAGCGGGATGTAGTTGAAGTTCACCTCGAGGCGGCGCCCGTAGGTGCCGTGGACGATGTCCCATTCGTCGTCGATCCGCCTCCAGTAGTACACCGGAGTCCCGGCCGGGTACAGCTTCCGCAGGTAACACAGCGGCTTGGTGAAGTTGTCCGGGGTCTCCGGCAGATCCGGCGGCCGCGAGCCCGGGTAGTCGATGATCCACGCGGAGTCGGGCGTCGAGAGCGGCGAGAGCGTGACCGTACCCGCCGCATCGTCGACCGCGAGCACCTGCGCCGCCTCGAACTTCTCCCGGTCGGCCACGGTGACGACGTCTCCGGCGTGGAAGTCGGCGGAAAGGGGCCGGCCCGGGGGGATGCCGTAGAGCGGACCCTCGGGCAGATCGGTCACGGCGACCACCGTCCCTCCGGGCACCGACATCACCGACGTGACGCGCCGAGTCTCCATCTCGCGCACCGGGTTCGGGTTCCCGTCGAACACGCCGTTGTGCCAGTAGTCGCTGGTCAGCGGCCAGTCCCGCTGGAGCGACCAGATCGACCGGTTGCGGGCCGCGTCCCGTGCGGCCGCCATCAGGTCGTACGACTCCAGCTGGTCGAAGAGCCGGCTCGTGTCGAAGTTCGGCTTGAGCAGGCCCGCGAAGAACCAGCCGTCCCAGGAGACGGTGGGATCCGACAGGTCCACCGTCCAGCTCACCGTCGGGGACGCGATGGCGGCGCGGGTCGTGAACGTCCACGAATCCGCGCCAGGATCGATCGGCACGCCGTCGTAGGTGGAGGCGGTGACGTCGACGCGATACGTGACGCCTGCCTCGAGCGGGTTGTCGGGGACCACGTAAACGCCTTCTCCGTTCTCGTCCCCGTCGTCCACGCCGTGAACGAAGGTCCCGGAGAACCCGGGCGCGAACGACTGCCCGGCGGTCACCATCGGCACCGGCTCGCCCGCGGCGGGCACCAGCGTTGCCGTGATCGTGTCCGGGTCGATCGCCCCGCCGGGTCCGTTGGCGTCGGGCACCAGGATTTCGAAGTAGATCGTCGTTCGTGGGGTGACGTCGACCCAGCCGTCGTACGGCCTCGGCCGCGGGTTCACCCGCTCGCGGCCGAAGACGGCCCCGTCGAAGGCGAGGTGCGGGGGTTCGGAGGCCCGGAGCGGAAGGGGGGCCGCCAGCAGCGCCAGGAGCAGGACGGCCGGCCGATGGGGTGGTCGCATCGCATCTCCCCGGGGCCGCCGGGAAGATACCGCGAACCGGCCCCGGTTGGGATCAGCGGGCGTGCTCCGCCGCCGCCGGGTGCACCCGCTCCACGTGGAGGACGCCCTCCACCCGGCGGATGCGGTCGATCAGGCGCTCGACCTGGCTCCGGTTGGAGACCTCGGCCACAACCCAGATCAGCCCCCTCCCCTGCTGATCCACGCCCGCGTCGGCGTGCCGGATGTTGATCTTCTCCCGCTCGAGGACCTCCGCGACGCGCGCCAGCCGTCCCGGCCGGTTCTCCGCCAGCACCCGCAGGCCGACGGCGAACCGGTCGGCCGCGCCGCGCGCATCCCACTCCACCTCGAGCTGCCTCCCCGGATCGAGCAGCAGCGACTCGAGGTTCGGGCAGTCCTCCCTGTGGACCGACACGCCGCGGCCCCGCGTGATGTAGCCGACGATCGGATCCCCCGGGATGGGGTTGCAGCAACCGGCGAGGGTCACGAGCGTGTCGTCCAGACCGCGGACGCGCACCGAGCTCGGCCGCCGCTTGAGGGCCCGCTGCACCCGCCGCAGGATCGAAGGCTCCTCCTCGCGGGCCGCGTCGGGCGCGAGCTGGGCCACCGCCTGCGCCGGGGTCAGCTTCCCGTGGCCCACCTCCGCGAGGAGGTCGTCCATCTCCTTGAGCTTGAAGTGGGCCAGGGCGCGCTGCTTGTCCTCCTCGGAAAGGGCGCGAAGCGACCGCCCGAAGCGGCGCAGCTCCTTGTCGAGCATCGACCGCCCCAGTTCGATCGAGCGTTCGCGCTCGACGGCCCTCAGGTATGCCCGGATCTTGTGGCGTGCCCGCCCCGTGCGCACGAACGACAGCCAGTCGCGGTTGGGGCGGTGCCCGGCCTGCGTGAGGATTTCCACGATGTCGCCGTTGCGCAGCTCCGTCCGCAGCGGCACGAGGCGCCCGTTCACGCGCGCGCCGACGCAGCGGTGGCCCACTTCCGTGTGGATGGCGTAGGCGAAGTCGACGGGCGTCGCGCCCCGCGGGAAGGTCAGCACCTTCCCCTTGGGGGTGAAAACGTGGACCTCCTCCGGGAAGAGATCGATCTTGAAGTACTTGACGAACTCCCGCGAGTCGACGACGTCCTTCTGGAGCTCCATCACCTGGCGCAGCCACTGGACCGACTCCATCTCCTCGTCGGTCATCTTTCCCATTTCCTTGTAGCGCCAGTGGGCAGCGATCCCCTCCTCCGCCAGGTGATGCATCTGCCAGGTGCGGATCTGCACCTCGAACGGGTAGCCCTTCTCGGAGATCACCGTGGTGTGCAGCGACCGGTAGAGGTTCGCCTTGGGCATGGCGATGTAGTCCTTGATCCGGCCGGGGACGGGATGCCAGATGGAATGGACGATGCCGAGCGCTCCGTAGCAGTCCTTCACGCTGTCGGTGATCACGCGGATCGCGATCACGTCATAGACCTGGTCGACGTCGATGCCCTGGCGCTGCATCTTCCGGTGGATCGAGAAGATGCTCTTCACCCGTCCGCTGATCTCCGCCTTGATCCCGTGCTCTTCGAGCTTCGAGCGCAGGCGCGAGGTGATATCGGCGATGAGGGCCTCCGAGACCCCCCGCATGTCGCGCAGCTTCCGCTCCAGCGAGCGGAACGCCTCCGGCTCCACGTACTTGAGCGACAGATCCTCCAGCTCCGCCCGGATCCGCCCCAGGCCGAGGCGGTGCGCCAGCGGCACGTAGATCTCCATCGTCTCCTTGCCGATCCGGCGCTGCTTGCGCGGCGGCAGGGCGTGGAGGGTCCGCATGTTGTGGAGCCGGTCGGCCAGCTTGACGAGGATGACGCGGATGTCCCCCACCATGGCGAGAACCATCTTCCGCAGGTTCTCGGCCTGGCGGTCGGCCTCCGAGGCGAACTCGAGCCTCTTGAGCTTCGTGACCCCGTCGACGAGCCCGGCGATCTCCATGCCGAACTTCTTCTTGATCTGCTCGAGGGTGTCGGCAGGATCGGCGGCGTCCTCGACGGTGTCGTGCAGGAGGCCGGTGGCGACGGTCGGGACGTCGAGCCCCAGGTCGGCCAGGATGTAGGCCACCTCCAGCGGGTGGGTCAGGTAGGGCTCGCCCGTCTGGCGGAGCTGGCCTTTGTGGATGAGGGCGCTGAAGACATAGGCGCGCCGCAGCAGATCGACGTCGGCGCCCGGGCGGCTCCGCTCGACGCGCTCCTGAATGTCTTCGAAACGAACCACCGTCGCCGGCGCTCTCCGGCCGGGCCGTTCCCCGCTTCCCCGGCTCCCGCCGCTCAGCGTCCCCGTCGGCGCCCGAAACCGACGCCGACATTATAGGGCCCGGAACGCCGCCGGGTCTCAGCTGGCGCCGCGCACCGCCTTCTTGCGCTTCGCCGCGCCGCCGCTGACGTCCGCCGCCGGCTTCTTGCCGAACAGCCGCTTCCAGATAAGAAGGATGGGACTCGCAACGTAGATCGACGAGTAGGTTCCCACCACGATACCCACCAGGAGGACGAAGGCGAACGGCCGAATCACCGGCCCACCGAGCAGGAACAGCGCGACCACGACGAGCCAGGTCGTCAGGGAGGTGATCAGCGTGCGGGACAGGGTCTGATTCAGCGATTCGTTGATGACGGGCGCCAGACGGGCCGGCGTGCGGTCGCCGATGTTCTCGCGCACCCGGTCGAAGACGACGATGGTGTCGTTGACCGAGTAGCCCACCAGCGTGAGGAACGCCGCCACCACCGGGAGGTTCGCCTCCATCCCCGAGAACGAAAAGGCACCGAGGGTCACGATCGTGTCGTGGGCCAGGGCCACGATCGCGGCCAGCCCCCAGGCGAACCGAAAGCGGATCCAGATGTACACCAGCATCCCGCCGAGGGCCCCGAGGACGGCCACCAGCGCCGCCCGGCGCATCTCCGCCGACACCGAGGCCTCGATGAAGTCCTGCCCGCGCAGGCCGAACGGCCCGGTGAACGCCGCCTCCTCGAGGAACTTCTTCGCCTCCTCCGGCACGCCCTCGATCTCGCCGAGCGTGTCGACCGACGGGATGACGCCGCCGTGCTCCCTCCGCCAGCGAACGATCGCCTCGGCCGCCGAGGCGGCGCTCGCCTCGTCCATACCGGCCCGGTCGGCGAGGTGCGACTCCAGAGTGAGTTCGTCCACCGTGTTGAGGTCGAGCGCTCCCTCGGCGAGCCGCTTGCGGACCTCTTCCCCGCGGAGCGCGTCGAGGACGCGCGTCACGAGGTCTTTCCCCGTCTCCCCCGCGGCAGGACCCTTCTCCTGGAGAGCGACGCGGATGATCACGTCCTCTCCCTCCACACCGGCCACGGTGCCCTCGAAGGCGCTC
>RFHH01000008.1 GCA_003696075.1 Acidobacteriota bacterium | reverse complement strand
TCCTCACTGCTGCCTCCCGTAGGAGTCTGGGCCGTGTCTCAGTCCCAGTGTGGCCGGACACCCTCTCAGGCCGGCTACCGATCGCAGCCTTGGTGGGCCATTACCCCACCAACAAGCTAATCGGCCGCGGGCCCCTCCTCGAGCGCTAGGTCCGAAGATCCCCAGCTTTGATCGCCGAATCCGAGGATTCGGCGATGTTATGCGGTATTAGCCCGGGTTTCCCCGGGTTATCCCCCACTCGAGGACAGGTTACCCACGTGTTACTCACCCGTCTGCCGCTTTACTCACGGCCCGAAGGCCGCTTTCTCGCACGACTTGCATGTGTTAGGCACGCCGCGAGCGTTCGTTCTGAGCCAGGATCAAACTCTCCAGTTCCTTTCGGTGCGGGACGCGAACGCCCCGCTCGAGTTCTGGAGTCATGCCGGCCTTGCAGCCGGCGATCGGTCACAGGCTCGCTGGTCTCGCGCTGCTCAGTTTTCAAAGAACAACCGGAACGCGCCGCGTTCCGCGCACCGGACGATGGTAGGCACCGCCCGAGCCTCCGTCAAGCTCGGTTGGCGCCAAAAAGCCCCCGCGCCACCCGACGGGTGGCCGGGGCGCACCGTCCAGCGCGGACGGATGGTGCCAGACGCCGCCGCGGCTGTCAAGCGCTTTCCGCAACAATCGCCGCCGCACCGGCAAGCCCATAAATTTCAAACACTTAGACACCTCTCTTTCGCCCGTCTCGGCCGCCGGCCTCCGCCGCACCGTCCGATTTGAAATCGGCCCGCGAATCGACTAACATGCCCCCGCTGAACCTCGGATGGCGAGGCGGCCGCTGGCCGCCTTTTTTCATGGCCGGCCGCCGGGCGCCGCGGAGCGTTCCGCCGCCGGGGGCCGAAGCGGGCGATGGTGAGCGAGACCGAACGGATCGAAACGGCAGTGGAAGCCCTGGCCGAGCGCGTGGCCCAGGGCCTGGGTCTCGCCGTGTACGACCTGCGCTTCCGTCAGGCGGGACCCCGCTGGAAGCTCCAGGTCTTCATCGAGCGCGCCGGGGAGGCTCCGGCGACCCTGGACGACTGCGAACGGCTCAGCCGGCAGCTCTCCCACGAACTCGACGCGGACGACCCGATTCCTCATGCCTACGATCTCGAGGTCTCCACGCCGGGCATCGAGCGCGCCCTGCGGAGGCGCCGCCACTGGGAGCGGGCCCTCGGCCGCCGGGTCCGGGTCCGCTGGCGCGACGAGACGGGGAAGGTGCGCACGGAGGTGCTCACCGTCCGCGCGCTGAACGGCGACAGCGCGGCGCTGACCGGGGGGAACGGGGAGGAGCTCGTGGTGCCCTTGTCCAGGGTGCTGAGCGCGCGCCTGCACATCGACTGGTAACGGAGACGAGAGGATGGCCCAACCGCCCCTGCTGCAACAGATCGAGGACCTGGCCCGCCAGAAGGGCATCGACCGCGACGTGATCATCCGCGCCGTCGAGGACGCCTTCGCGGCGGCGTCGCGGAAGGTGACCAAGTCCCGCGAAAACCTCGTGTCCCGGCTGGACAGGGAGTCGGGTGAATTCAAGGTCTACGCGAAGAAGCGGGTGGTGCCCGAGGTCGAAGATCCGGCCGTGGAGATCAGTCTCGAGGAGGCGATCGAGATCGATCCCGACGCCGACTTCGACCAGGAGCTGCTCTTCCAAAGAGAGGTCCCCGACATGGGTCGCATCGCCGCCCAGGCGGCGAAGCAGGTCATCTACCAGAAGGTCAAGGAAGCCGAGCGGACGAAGGTCTACAACGAGTACATCGACCGCGTCGGGGAGCTGATCAACGCGATCGTGAAGCGCACCGAGAGAGGCGACGTCGTCGTCGATCTGGGCACCACGGAGGGGATCATCCCGCGGCGCGAGCAGATCCGCGGCGAGATGTACAAGCCCGGCGAGCGGGTGCGCGGGATCATCGTCGATGTGGAGCGCTCCGGGAAGGGGCCGCAGGTGGTGATCTCCAGGGCCGACCCGCGGCTGGTGATGAAGCTCTTCGAAATGGAGGTCCCGGAAATCTACGACGGCACCGTCAGGATCATCTCGGTGGCCCGGGATGCCGGCGAGCGGACGAAGATCGCCGTGCAGTCGCGTGACCGCGACGTGGATCCGGTGGGCGCCTGCGTCGGGATGAAGGGGAACCGCGTCCAGTCGGTGATCCGGGAGCTGCGGGGGGAGAAGATCGACATCGTCCAGTACCACGACGACCCGCTCGCCTTCATCCGTGAGGCGCTGAAACCGGCCACCGCCAACCGGGTGATCCTCAAGGACAAGGCCAAGCGGGAAGCGGAGGTGATCGTCGCCGACGAACAGCTCTCCCTCGCGATCGGCAAGCGCGGCCAGAACGTCCGGCTCGCGGGGCGGCTCGTCGGCTGGCGCATCGACATCAAGAGCGAAACGGAAAAGCATGTCGAGATCGAAGCCGAGGCGGAGGCTCGCGAGCGTGCCGAAGTCCTCTTCCGCCGGCTCGACCTGGACGAGGCGATCGTCGCGGCCCTGGTGGAGGCGGGGTTCCGCGACCTCGACCAGCTGATCGCGGCGGATCTCGAAGACCTGACCCGGGTGCCCGGCGTCGACGTGGACCTCGCGCTGCACATCCACGACCGGGCGGAGGAGCTGTATCCCGTCGTCCAGCAGGAGCTGGAGGAGGCGCGGCGGCTGGCGGAGGAGCTGGCGGCCGCCAAGGCGGAGGAGAGCGACGCCGTGGCGGAGCTCTTCGCCGCCGAGGAGGCGCCGGAGGGCGAGGCCGGCGGCCCGCCGGAGACGCCCCCGGAGGACGGCGGGGTGGCTCTCGGTCAGCAGGAGGAGTCCGGCTCCGCGGACGGGGACGGGGGCGCGCCCGTTCCGGACCCGTCCGGGCCGGCGCCGGAAGCCCCCGCGACCGACGCCGGTTGAGGTACGGGGTAACGATGACGACGGCGCGCGATCCGATCGCTCTTCCCTGTCCCCCGCCCGGAGCGGGGACGGGCCCGCTCGCGCGCGGCCGGACCGGGGACGGTCCGGCGAACGCCCGCTAAGGAGTCACCACCGTGCGGATTTTCCAGCTCGCCAAGGAGCTCAACGTCGACAGCCAGGAGATCCTCGACGCCCTGGACGACATGGGCATCAGCGTCCGGTCGAATCTGGCCAACGTCGACGAGAAGCTCGAGGCCGAGCTCCGCGAGCTCTTCAAGCCCAAGCCGACGACGGCCCGCCTGTCGAAAGAAGAGGCGGTCCGCCGGGCCCTCAAGGAGCGGGAGGCGCGCGAGCGCGCGGCCCGCGAGGCGGCCCGGCGGGAGGAGGAGCGGAAGGAGGCCGCGCGGAAGGCGGCCCGCGATCGCGCCGCCGCGCGGCCTCCTTC
>RFHH01000007.1 GCA_003696075.1 Acidobacteriota bacterium | reverse complement strand
GGCGTCGAGGCTCGCGGCCCGCGCACCGTCGCGGTCACCTATGCGCGCCCGTTCGCGCCGGCGCTGGCGGCCTGGGCCCGGCTGCCGCTCGTCCCGGAGGGGGCCGACCCCGACAGCTTCCCCCCGATCGGCTGCGGCCCCTTCCGCTTCGAGCGATGGGACCGGGGCGAGCGCGTCGTGCTGGCGGCCAACCGCGAGCACCCCCGGTGGCCGCCGTCGATCGGCCGCCTCGTCCTCGAGGTCATCCCCGAGTACGCCACGCGCCTGGCGGCCCTCCGGGCGGGCGCGGTCGACGCCACCGCGCTGTCGCCGACCCAGGCGAGGTCGCTCGCGTCGGACACGGAGTTCGGAGAGCGGTTCCGGGTGGTCACCTACCGGATGCTCTACGTCTGGTTCATCGCCTGGAGAATGGACGGATCGAATCCCTTTTTCGGCGATGTCAGGGTGCGGCGGGCGATGACGCTGGCGATCGACCGACAGGGCTTCCTCGAGGCGCTCGGGGACCGCGTCTCGCGCGTGGCAGTGTCCACGTTCCATCCCGACACCTGGGCCTACGACCCGGCCCTGTCTCCGCTTCCCACCGACAGGAAGCGCGCCGCCGCCCTCCTCGACGAGGCCGGCTGGGTGGACCGCGACGGCGACGGTGTCCGCGAGCGCGACGGGGTCCCCTTCCGCTTCCCCCTCGCCTTCGCCGCCGGTTCGGCCGAGGTGGAGCGGATCGCCTCGTTCGTCCGGGACAACCTGGCCCGCGTCGGCGTCGTCGCCGAGTTGACACCGCTCGAGTGGGCGGTGCTGCGCGACCGGCTCCAGCGGCGGCGGTTCGTGGCGGCGATGTCGGGAATGGCCCTCGAGCCCGATCCCGACCCTTACGACCTGTGGCATTCCTCTCAGAAGGACGGCGGCCTCAACTACCCGGGGCTGGCCGATCCGGAGGTGGACCGCCTCATCGAGGCCGGCCGCACGACGTTCGATCGCGAGGCGCGCGCCGCCGTCTACCGGTCGCTGGGCCGGCGGCTCCACGAGCTCCAGCCGTGCACCTTCTTCTTTTATCCCGGCTCGCGCCTCGCCGTGGTCCGGAGCCTGGAACTCGAGACGAGCCCGCGCGGCCTGCTCGGTTTCCGCCCCGGCCCGGCGGCGTGGCGCGTGCGGAGCCCATGAGGCCACCGCTGGGCCGCGCCGCCCGCCGTCTCGCCGCGGCGGCGCTGACCGTGGCGCTCACGACGTTCCTCGCCTACGCCGCCCTCGCCCTCCTTCCCGGAGATCCGCTCGCGGGCGCGGTTCCGCCGGAGCTGGCGGCCCGCCTCGACGCCGGGCAGCGGGCCGAGCTGGCTCACCGGCTCGGGCTCGACCGGCCGCTCCTCGTCCGCTACCTCGACTGGGCCCGGCGGGCCGCGCGCGGCGATCTCGGCCGGTCGATCCGCACCGGCCGGCCCGTCGCCGACGACATCGCCGGCCGGATCGGCGCCACCGTCGAACTCAACCTCGCGGCGCTCGCGCTCGTCGCCGCCGCCGGCCTGCCGCTGGGCTGGGGCGCCGCTCGGTGGCGCGGGCGAGCGGCGGAGCGCCTCGCCGGCGGGGCGCTCGTCGCCCTGTACGCCCTGCCGGCCTTCTGGATCGCCATGCTCGCCCAGCAGCTGTTCGCCGTGCGCCTCGGTTGGCTCCCGCTGTACGGGCGCACGCCGGCGGGAGCGGAGGCCGGTCCCGCGGCCAGGCTCGCCCACCTGGTCCTCCCGGCCGCGTGCCTCGCGCTCCACGGGCTGGCCTTCTACGCCCGCTTCGCCCGCGATACCGCTCTCGAGGGGCTCGCCTCCGCGCACGCGCTCGCGGCGCGCGCCCTCGGCCTTCCCGAGAGCCAGGTGTTCCGGAGGCACGCCGTGCGCCCTTCGCTCGTGCCGCTGGCCACGCTGGCCGGCCTGCTCGTCCCCTCCCTCGCCACCGGCTCGGTCCTGATCGAAACGCTCTTCGCGTGGCCGGGGGTGGGACGCCTCTACGTGCAGGCGGTGGCGGCGAGGGACGTTCCGGTGGTGATGGCGCTCACCGCGATCGTCGCGTTGCTCACCGTGGCCGGAAGCCTTCTCGCCGACCTCGGAGCGGCCGCGGCCGATCCGCGCCTGCGCGCCGGTGGGGGACCCGGTGGCTGACGGGCGGGGAACTCTGGCGGCCGGCGCCGGGATTCTCGCGCTGCTGGGCCTCCTGGCGGCGGCGGCGCCCGTGCTCGCCTCCGGGCGCCCGTGGCTCGCGCGTGTCGACGGCCGGCTCGCCGTCCGGCCGCCCGCGCGCGTCGTGGGGCGGGCCGAGGTGCTCGTCCCGGCCCCGGTCCCCTACGATCCCGACCGGATCGACCTGGCGCGAGCGCTCGAGCCGCCGGGGCCGGACCATCCGCTCGGTACCGACGCCCAGGGACGGGACGTCGCCTCGCGCCTGCTGCACGGGGGCCGGAGGAGCCTCGCCGCCGGCGCCGTCGCCACGGCCCTCGCCCTGGCGATCGGGGCGGCCCTCGGGACCGGTGCCGGGATCCTCGGGCCGGCCGCCGACACGATCCTCGCGCGGGCGGCCGACGCCGTGCACGCCTTCCCGGCGCTCGTCGGGGCGATCGCCCTGCTCGGGTTCGGCGGACCGGGAGGCTGGCCGGCCGGGCGGGTCGGGGTGGTGATCGGGCTGTTCGCCTGGCCGACGCTGTTCCGGTACGTCCGCGCCGAGGTCCGCCGGTGGAGCGGCTCCGACCTCGCCGCCGCCGCCCGCGCGTCCGGCGCGGGGCCCTGGCGCATCGGCCTTCGGCACCTCCTGCCCCACGCACTGACGCCGGCCCTCGTGCCGGCCTCCTTCCTGGCGGGCGGCGCGGTGCTCGTCGAGGCCGGACTCGGCTTTCTCGGGCTCGGCATCCGGCCGCCCGAGCCCTCCTGGGGGAACCTGCTGCGGGACGGGATGCTCGACGGGGCTCGAGCTTGGTGGCTCGCGCTGTTTCCCGGCCTCGCCGTCTTCCTGACCGTCCTGGGCTTCCACCTGCTCGCGGAGGGGCTCAGGCGGCGGCTGTCGGCGCGCGACGAGCCGAGCGCGCGGGCGCGCTGACGGAGCCCCGTCGCCCGGGAGGCGCGCCCTCGATGGTGCGCTACGCCGGCCAACTCGATGAAAGACCGGCACCTTGCGCCCGATTTCGCGTGAAGCGGGCGGTTCGGGGCGCCAACCTCCGGGGACTCATCGAGTTGTGAGAAGAAACGCACCATCGGGGAAGCACGTCACATCGCCCGCGGAAGCGATCCGAGGTGCGTCCGCAATGGTGCGTTGGGCCGCCGAACTCGCAGGAGGAACGCAGGTTGCGGTCGCGAATGGATCGATGACCGGGGATCGGGAGAAAGTGTCCGTCGTGCATCGAGTTGCGCGGCTTTTCGCACCATCGAGGAAGCACCTCGGAAGCGATCAGGCGGACCGGTTCGCCGCGAGGCCGGCCGGCCGGTACCCCTCGAGATCGAGGCACACGTACGCGTAGCCCGCCCGGCGCACCGCCTCGACGATCCGCTCGCGGTCGGCGGCCGCGGCTGCGACCGACTCGGCCGGTAGTTCGATGCGGGCGATCGCGCCGTGATCGCGCACCCGCACCGCCCGATAGCCCAGGCGGGCGAGCCCCTCTTCGGCCCGCTCCACCCGCGCCAGCCGCTCTGCGGTGACCCGCTCCCCCCGGGGGATCCTCGACGCCAGACAGGCCGAGGCGGGCTTGTCCCAAACCGGAAGCCCGAGCCGCTTGGCGAGCCGGCGGACATCCTCTTTGGTGAAGCCCGCCTCGAGCAGCGGGGCACGCAGTCCCGCCTCGCGCGCCGCCAGCATCCCCGGCCGGTCGTCCGCCGTGTCGTCGGCGATCGCGCCGTAGCAGGCGGCCGCCCCATCCTCGGCCGCCAACCGCACGAGCGCCTCGGCCAGCGCCGCGCGGCACCAGTAGCAGCGATCGGGCCCGTTCGCGAGGTACCGTGGATCTTCGAACTCTCCCGTCCTCAGCTCGACGAGCGGGACGCCCAGCCGCTTCGCCAGGGCGCGGGCTTCCTCCCGCTCGCGGCCCGCCAGAGAAGGCGACACCGCCAGCGCCGCCCGCGCCCGATCGCCGAGCTCCTCGCGGGCCATCGCCAGCAGGAGCGCGCTGTCCACCCCACCCGACACGGCGACGACGACGCGGCCGAGCCGGCGCAGGATCGCCCGGGCCTCGCGCTCCTTCCTCGCCAGCCGGTCGTCAGGATCCTCAGGGACGCGATCCGCCATCGTTCGTTCC
>RFHH01000006.1 GCA_003696075.1 Acidobacteriota bacterium | reverse complement strand
TCCACCGGATCGTCCGGCCCCTCGTCGTCGAGGCGATCAGCCTCCGCCGGGACGGCCTCCGGGAGATCAGCCTCAAGCGTCCCGCGGCGGACGGCGCGAAGCCGGCCCGCCGGACCTGAGCAGGGGGCGCCGAGGGACCGGGATTCCAGCCGCCCCGCCGACCGGCCCGGGGGTCGCGCCGGCGGCCGGCCGGACGCTCCCGGCGACACCCCAGCCGTCGATGGCGTCGGAGGTGCACCCTCCATGGTGCGCTATGCCGGCCAACTCGATGAAAGACCGGCACCTTGCGCCGATTTAACGTCAAGCGGGCGGTTCCGCGCGCCAACCTCCCAGGACTCATCGAGTTGCGACGAAAGACGCACCGTTGGGGAAGCACCTCACATGGCGTCGGGCGGCGATTCCCACCGCCTGGGGCATCCCGGCAGGAAAGGCAGCGGGGCGCGCGGCACGGGCGCGTCGCCGGAAGGCTGCCGGACAGCCGGCGGGACCGCGTCAGCCCGCGGCCGAGGTCGCGCGAGGAGCCGTCGGGCGTGCCGGCCGGCGCCGGCAGGCGGCGGCACGCCCTTGTTTCGAGTCGCGCAGAGCCACCGCCGCGTCGAAGCAGCGCGGTCGTATCCCGAGGGCGATGGCCGGCACGAGGGCCTCTCTTGCGAGCGGCGGTCCGGGAAGGCGCCGGCCGTGAGCGCGAGGAGTCCCAAGACGGGCGTTCGCCGAGGCGTGGCGATGGGAAGGCGCCGTGAAACGTGCACCGGCGAACTTCGTTTCCGCCGCTGGGCGGAACGGGCGATTCGGCCCCGCGCCGCCCGGCGCCGATCGTGCCTTGCGTGATCGCCGTAGAATCCCGGCGAGGAGGTGCGTCATGTGGAGAGGAGCCGTGCTCGCGCTCGCGGCAGGAGGGACCGCCGCGCTGGCGAGTTCGCCGGGGCAGCCGCTCGATTGCAGCGATTGGGTGGTGCTCGATCCGCAATTCCGCTGCGTGGCTGTGAACTCGGACTGCCACGATCCGAACCTACCTGGAACCCGGCCTTCCTGCACGTTCACTAGCGAGGCACGAGTCCTCGACAACGAAGGGAATATGCTACGGGTCGATATGGTCCTTTTGCCGGAACTCTGCGGCAGCGGACGTTTGAATCGCACGCGGCTCTGGATCTCGGACGGGCACAGCGAGAGGCTGCTCGCCTATATTGACGACCGCTGTGCGGATTCGGTGAGCTGGCAGGTAGATGCTCTTATCGTGGACGCCAATCATGTGCAATCGGGTGAACGAGCGATCGCGTTCGATCGGACGAAGGGGCGACTCTTGCTGCTGGCGCACTCAGTGTGTCGCGGATCCTGTTCAGCGTACGATACCGTCTCTCGGCTGCTTGCGTTCGAAGGCTTCGCGACGCTCTTCGAGATCATGCAGACCTACACCCCGTCGCCGCCCGCGTTCGGATTCACGGTGCCGTATATGCCGGAGGGACTCGAGCGGGCCGATTCCTTCGATACCTACTACGGCTCGCTGACGAAGCCGCTCGACCTGTCGCGCGCGCAGCCGCTGCAATGCGCCTACGGCGCCGGCTCGAACGTGGGCGACCGGCTCACGTTCCCAGACACCGCGCCGGACCCCGCGCCCGGGGAAGCGGTCTACTTCCTCACGGCGGTCACGTTCGGGACCGAGCGGCGCATCGGTCGATCGGCGACCGGCGGGAGGCTCGCTGGACGCGATCCGTCGGCGCTTCCCCGCTGCCCGGTGCCGTCCGTCGAGCCTTGACCGCGCCCGCCGGCGGGCGCACGAAGCCGGCCGGCCCGGGTGAGGGGGCCGACGGCCGGCGGCGTCCACGGCGGCGGTTCCCTCCGGCGGCCGGCGCGCGCTCGATGCTCGCGAGAGGTTGGACCGGCCGGCTGCCGGACCGCCCCGGCGGCGAGCGGTGGGAGTCGGCGAGCGCCAGGCCGCAGAAGCGGTCGGGGCGCCGCGCGACGAGCCGCCGGACGAGACTCCACCCGAACCGGTCGCCGGATGTTCGCGGCGTCATGCCGTGCCGGGCTGGGCGTCGCGCGGTGTGAGGGACGGGATCGCGGAGTGACCGGATCTGCTGGTGCCGAAGGGGAGACTCGAACTCCCACGGGGTTGCCCCCACATGGTCCTGAACCATGCGCGTCTGCCAGTTCCGCCACTTCGGCAGCGCCGGAGCCCGGTCCGGGAACCGAAGGCGCCGGCCGCAAATCGTAGGCGAGGCGGGGGAAGGCGTCAACCCGCGGGGGGGCGTTATGCTGCGCGCACGCTCCCCGAAGGAGCGGAAGCGAGGAGGACCCGGTGGCCCAGCGCACGCTGCCGGCGGATGAGCGGATCCTGACCTGGCTCGAGGAGCGCCCGGGACTGGCTGCGACGGTGCGCGAGATCGCCGAGGCCTTCGGCCTTCCGGCCCGCTCTCGCCCGAAGCTGCGCCGGCGCCTGCACGAACTCGTCGCGGAGGGGCGCCTGGTGGCGCTCCGCGGGCGCCGCTTCGGTTCGGCGCGGGTGCTCGGCGACGTCGTCGGCCGGTACACGCGGCACCCGCACGGGTTCGGCTTCGTGGTCCCGGACGATCCGTCGGAGATCGACCTGTACATCCCGATCGGGGGGGCGGGGGGCGCCCTGCACGGGGATCTCGTCGCCGCCCGCATCACGGACGTCAAACCGGACGGCCGGCGGGAAGGGACCATCGTCCGGGTGCTCGAGCGGAAGAGCAAGGTTCTGGTCGGCGCGTTCCAACCGACCTACTCCGGAGGTGGGGTCGTCCAGCCGATCGACGCCGGCTACGGCTTCGACATCCTGGTGCCGAAAGGCCGCACGGCGGGGGCCCGCGCCGGCGAGTTCGTCAGCGTATCGCTGGAGACCCCGCCGAGCGGAGCGGGCCCGGCGCGGGGCCGGGTGGTCGAGCGTCTGGGGCGCCCCGACGAGCCGGGGGCGGACGTCGAGGTCCTCATCCGGAAGTTCGATCTCGATCCCCGCTTCCCGGAGGAGGTGCTTCGCGCGGCCGAGGCCCTTCCGGACGACCCCGGCCGGTGGTCGCTCGAGGACCGGGAAGACTTCACCGGCCAGACGGTCGTGACGATCGACGGGGCGAGCGCCAAGGACTTCGACGACGCGATCTCGGTCGAGCGAACCCGGGACGGCGGGTACCGGCTGCACGTCCACATCGCCGACGTGGCGCACTTCGTCGAGGAAGGCGGGCCGATCGACGCCGAAGCCCTCCGCCGGGGAACGAGCGTCTACTTCCCCGATCGCGTGATTCCGATGCTGCCGGAGCGGCTGAGCAACCACCTCTGCTCGCTGGTTCCGAACGAGCTGCGGCTGACGCAGGGCGTCACGATCGACTTCGACGGCGAGGGCCGGGCCCGCCGGTGGCGCAGCCACGACGGGGTCATCCGCTCGCAGGCCCGGTTGACCTACGAGGAGGTCGCCGCCGCGATCGAGGAGCGGCGCCCGGAGGCGCGCCGCGCGCTGGGGAAGCTGCTGCCGATGCTCGAGGCGGCGTCGGAGCTCGCGGCCAAGCTGGAGGCGCAGCGCGCGCGGCGCGGGGCGATCGACTTCGACCTCCCGGAGCCGGAGCTCCGCCTCGCGCTGACGGGCGGAACGGAGGACATCGTGGCCCGCCGGCGGACGGCGGCGCACCGGATGATCGAGGAGTTCATGATCGCCGCCAACCGGGCCGTGGCCAGCGATCTCGCGGCGCGGAGGGCACCCTGCCTGTTCCGCGTGCACGAGCGGCCCGACCCCGACCGCGTCGAGAAGCTGATGCGGGCGCTGGGCGGCCTCGGCTACCGGCTCGACGTCGATCCCGTCGACGCGACGCCGGCCCATTTCCGCGTTCTCCTGGAGCAGGCCTCGGGCCGCCCGGAGGAGCCGTTCGTCGTCCGGATGGTGCTCAGGACGATGTCCCTCGCCCGCTACGATCCGGTTTGCCTGGGGCATTTCGGACTCGCCTTGAGGCGCTACCTGCACTTCACCTCGCCCATCCGCCGCTACCCCGACCTCGTGGCGCACCGCGCCCTGCGGCGGCTCCGCCACCGGGTGCGGGAGCGGGCCGACGTCGCGGCGGACCGGCGGGAGCGGCTGCCCGACCTGGCCCGCGAATGCTCCCGGCTCGAGCGTGACGCCGAGGCGGCCGAGCGCGAGTCGATCGCGTGGAAGGTCGCCGCCTTCATGGCGGAGCGTCTCGGCGAGGAGTTCGAGGGGCGGATCGTGGAGGTGGCCCCGCACGGCCTCACCGTGCTGATTCCCCAGCCGTTCGTGGAGGGGCTGCTTCCGGTGCGGCGGCTCGGTGACGAGTATTTCAGGTACGACGCGAGGCGGCTGCGCATGATCGGGTCGAAGACCGGCCGCGTCTTCCGGATCGGCCAGGTGGTCCGGGTCCGCGTCGACCGCGTGGACCTCCTCCGGCATCTGGTCGACTTTTCGCTGGTCGGGGCCGAGACCGGGCCCGGCGGCGGCCGCCGCCGCAGCGGCCGCGGAACGGCGGCGAGGCGCGGCCGTGGAAGGGCGGGGAGGCGGGGCCGATGACCCGGGGGCGCCCCGCCTACGAGCTGTACGAGCACACCGCGGACACCGGCATCGTGCTGGAGGCTCCGACCCTGCCGCTGCTGTTCGAGCGGGCCGCGGCGGCGATGTTCGATCTGATCGTGGATATCGAACGCGTGGGGGAGGACGGAGAGACCGAGACGGTCGAGCTCGAGGAGGAGGACGCCGACCTCCTGCTCGTCTCCTGGCTCGGCGAGCTTCTCGGCCGGGCGATGGAACGGCGGCGGGTCTATGGCCGATTCGATGTGAGGCTCGACGGCGTCACGCGGCTGCGGGGCCGGATCTGGGGGGAGGCGCTCGACCCGGAGCGGCACCGCTACAAGACCGAAATCAAGGCCGTGACCTATCATGATCTCGCGCTGCGGCGGACGGCGCGGGGTTTCCAGGCGCGGGTCGTCTTCGACCTGTGACGCCGGCCGAACGGGCGGAACCGATGGGCGTGAGGCTCGAGCGGGTGGATCCCTACCGGTGGCGCATCCCGCGCCAGGGCGGGATGCGCGTGCCGGGGCTGATCTACGCCGACGAACGGCTCATCGAGGCCATCGAGCAGGACCGCGCGCCGGAGCAGGTGGCCAACGTCGCGCACCTTCCGGGCATCGTCGGGCACTCCTTCGCGATGCCGGACATCCACTGGGGCTACGGCTTTCCGATCGGAGGGGTCGCCGCCTTCGACGCCGAGGAAGGTGTCGTCTCCCCCGGGGGGGTGGGCTACGACATCAACTGCGGGGTCCGGCTGCTCGCCACCTCGCTCCCGCGGGAGGAGATCGCGCCGCGGATCGTCGAGCTGGCGGATGCGCTGTTCCGCCGCGTGCCGGCCGGCGTCGGCTCCCGCGCCGCCGGACAGCCGCTCACGCGCCAAGAGCTGCTCCGGGTGCTCCGGGACGGTGCCGGTTGGGCGGTGGAGCGCGGCCTGGCCGACCGCTCGGAGCTGAGCCGGATCGAGGAGCGAGGGGTGCTGGAGGGGGCCGACCCTTCGCAGGTGTCGGAGCGCGCGCTCGAGCGGGGGCGCGCGCAGCTCGGCACGGTCGGGTCGGGGAACCACTTCGTCGAGGTCCAGTACGTCGACGAGGTCTACGACCCCGAGGCCGCCCGCCGCCTCGGCCTGGCGCCGGGTGCGGTGACCATCTCGATCCACTCGGGGTCCCGGGGACTCGGCTACCAGGTCTGCGACGACTTCCTCAAGGTGATGGTGCGCGCGGCGGCGCGGTACGGCATCGACCTTCCCGACCGGCAGCTCTGCTGCGCGCCCATCCGGTCGGACGAAGGGCGCCGTTACCTGGGCGCGATGGCGGCCGCCGCCAACTTCGCGTTCGCGAACCGCACGGTCATGGCCCACCGGGTGCGGGAAGCGCTCGAGCGAGACCTCGGCATCCCTCCCGCGGAGCACCGGCTGCGGACCGTCTACGACGTCTGCCACAACATCGCGAAATTCGAGCGCCACGAGGTCGGCGGCTCGTCCATGACGGTCTGCGTGCATCGCAAGGGGGCGACGCGCGCGTTCCCGCCCGGGCACCCGGCGCTCCCGCAGGAACTGGCCGAGACGGGGCAGCCGGTGCTGATCCCCGGGGACATGGGCCGGTACTCGTTCGTCCTGCTCGGAACGCAGGGCTCGGCCGAGGCTTTCGGCTCGTCGTGCCACGGCGCCGGGCGCCGCCTGTCGCGGAAGGCGGCGAAGCGCTCGGCGCGGGGGCGCCCCGTGGTCCGGGAGCTGGAGGCCGGGGGGGTGATCGTCCGTGCCGCCGGGATGGCCACGGTGCTCGAGGAGATCCCCGAGGCGTACAAGGACGTCGCGCTCGTCGTGGAGGCGGTGGAGGGCGCCGGGCTGGCCCGGCGTCTCGCCCGCCTGCGGCCGCTCGCCGTGGTGAAGGGATAGGGGAGGCCCGCGCAGGGGCCGGCCGGCGGCCTAGCCGGCCTTCGCCGCCGACTTGTTGAACGCGCGCTGCAGCCGCGACTTGTACCGCGAGGCCGTGTTGTCGTGGATCACGCCCGCCCTGGCGGTGCGGTCGACCAGCCCGAGGGTCGGGGCGAGCAGAGCCTTGGCGGTCTCGAGGTCGCCCTGCTCGAGGGCCTTCCGGAACTTCTTGATCTGCGTCCGCATCCGGGACCGCCAGAAGCGGTTGCGGAGGCGGCGCGCCGCGCTCCTGCGGGCCTGCTTCGCGGCCGACTTGTGGTTCGCCATCGCTTCACACCTCTCCGTTGGCCGGGGCGGGCCCCGGACCGGTCCGCCGGACGGCGGCCCGCAAGCGCGCGATTCTCTCCGCCGGCCGCCCGGTTGTCAAACCGGCCCCGAGGCTCACTCGGCCACGATTCCCTTGCGCTTGAAGTACTCGCGGGCGATCCGCGCCTCGTCCGAGTCGGGCCACGTCTCGATGACGTACTGCAGCTCCCCGACGCCCGCGGCCGTCTCCCGCGCCTCGAACAGGGCGAGCCCTTTCTTGAGATGCGCCGCCGGCAGCTTGTCCTCCTCCGGATACCGCGTGATCACGGCGTCGAAGGCGTCCGCCGCCTCCCGGTAGCGCCCCATGGCGTACAGGGTCTCGCCGATCCAGTACTGGGCGTCGTCGGCGAGGGGGCCGGAAGGATCGGCGCGAAGAGCGGCTTCGAAGCCGGCGAGAGCCAGCTCGAACTTCCCCCGGGAGTAGTCGGCGTAGGCGCCGTTGAACAGATCGGTGGGCGAGCCCCCGGCCGGCGCTTCGGCCGCGGGCGGCTCGGCCGCCCCCGCGGCCGCGGGACCCGCTTCCGGCGCCTGCGGGACGGAGCCGGCGCCGAATCCGCCCGCGTTCCCCTCCCAGGCGGACGAGGGCGTCCCTCGCATCGTGCGGAGCGCGACGAGCACCTCGTCGAGCCGCCGCTGGGTGGCGGCGATCTGCTCCTGGATCGCGTGGATCTGCAGCTCGAGGTTCTCGACCCGCTCCGCGGCGTCGGCGCAACTCGCCGCCGCCGCGCCGCCCGGAGCCGCCCGGGACTCTTCCACCGCCTTCAGCAGCCGCGCGGTGTCCTTTTGCAGCTTGAACAGCTGATCGTGGATCTCGGCGGTGTCCCGACCGGCACCCCCCAGCGCGCCGCCGGGGGCCGCCGTCGCGCAGGCCGAGGCGAGCCCGGCGAGCGCGGCGAGAGTGGCGAAGGCGAGGTGTCGCATGGGCATCACTTCCTCTCGGCGCGAAACTCGGCCCGCCGGTTGCGGGCCCACGCGCTTTCCCCATGGCCCGGGTCGGCCGGGCGCAGCTCCCCGTACGAGATCGTGCCGATCCGGTCGCCGTCCACACCCAGCCGGATCAGGTACTCGCGGACGGCGCGCGCCCGCCGCTGCCCCAGCTCGAGGTTGTACTCGACCGTTCCCCGCTCGTCGCAATGCCCCTCGACGACGATCCGCACCTCGGGGTGGGCGAGCAGCCAGCGCGCGTTCTCCTCGAGGATCCGCTTGGCCTCCTCGTCCAGGGCGCTGCTGTCCAGATCGAAGTAGACCGTTTTCAGGTTCGCTTCGACGGCCGCCTCGAGGTCCTCCGGCTCCTCGAGCGGCTCTTCGAGTGGCGCCGCCGCCACGAGACCCTCGCCGAACCCCTCGGCACCGAGCTCCTCGCCGGCCGGGGAATTCGCCGGCTCCGCCTCGGCGGCGCCCGCCGCCGGGCCAGCGGCGCCGGGGGGCGGGACCGGGGCCGTGCGGCAGGCCAGAGCGGCGGCGGCCAGGAGCGCCACCGTCCATCCGCTGTTCGTGGATCGCTTCATCGTCGTGTTCCCGCGGCCGAAGCCTTCCGGGCGAACCGGAGGAGAACCGCCGTCGGCGGGGCGGGAGTATAGCAGCGCGCGGCGCGGTTCCCCGCGTTCACCGGCGGACCGGGCTCCAGTCCGGCGTTTCGGCCCGTTCCCCGCGGGTGAGCTTCCTCAGCCCGCGGCCGTCGTCCCGAATCGAGTAGATCGCGTACTCGCCGTCGCGATCGCTCGCGAAAACGAGATGGCGCCCGTCCGGCGCCCAGCGCGGATTCTCCTTGTTTCCCGGACCCGACGTGATGATGCGCTCGGCGCCGGTAGCGAGATCGTGGATCACGATCTCGAACCGCCCCGCGATGCGGCTCACGAACGCGAGGCGGCCCCCGTCGGGCGACCAGGCGGCCGATTCGTTGTAGCCGCCCTCCCACGTCACCCGGCGCACGGCGCTCCCGTCGGCGTTCATCACGTAGATCTGCGGCGTCCCCGAGCGGTCGGACGTGAAGGCGATCTGGCGGCCGGAGGGGGACCAGCAGGGGGCGGTGTCGATCGCCGGGTGCCGCGTGAGGCGGACCTCGCGGCCGGTGGCGAGCTCGTACAGGTAGATCTCGGAATTCCCGTCCCGGTCGGACGAGAAGGCCAACTGCGAACCGTCGGGAGAGAAGTCGGGGGCGGCGTTGAGTTCCCCTCCTTTCGGATGGAGCGTCGTGACCCGCCCGTCCTCGTCCAGGAGGTAGATGGACGGCTGGCGGCCGATGTAGGACAGGAAGGCGAGCCGCCGGCCGTCGGGCGACCACGCGGGGGAAAGGTTGAGCGTTCCGGTGGTGGTCAGGCGACGGACCCGCGCGCCGTCGTAGTCCATCAGGTAGACCTCCTTCGCCTTGCCCCGCTTGGCCACGAACGCGATCCGGGTCTGCGCGATCCCGGGCCGGCCGGTGAGAGCCTCGACCACGGCGTCGGCCGCGGCGTGGGCGAGCCTGCGGACGTCGCGCGGCAGCGATCCGTACCACCGCTTGTGGAACAGCGCCTCTCCCGATCCCGTCTCGAGGAGGAGAACCGTCAACGTGCCGCGGGAACCGTCCTCGTCGAGCCTCGTGTCCACCAGGTACGCGGCGCCGGCGGCGCGCCAGGCCGCCGGTTCGGCGAGGCGCTCCGGAGGGATCCGGCCCTCTCCCGACGGGTCGAGCAGACCGAACCAGCCGGAGAAATCGAGGTCGGCGCGGAGGACTTCGGAGATCTCCGCGGCTCGGGCCGCGTCGGCACCCGGTCCGGTGCGGGTGGGAGGCACCGCCAGCGCGACCTTCTCCGCCGCGGCGCCCCGAAGCGTCCCGGTCAGCTCGTCCTGGGCGGAAGCGGGGCGGCCCGGTGGAAGGCAGAGAAGCAGAGCCGTCAGGGCGAGGTAGCGGCGGGCTGTCGTCATCGTCACCTCGGGGGCACCAGCTCGAACACGAAGCGCGCGCCGAGCCGTTCGTGGGGATAGCTGCGCGGCAGCCGGGGCAGGCGGCCGATCGACTGCGCCGCCCGCAGCGCCGACAGATCGAGAGGCGTGTAACCGCTGGGAACGAGGATCCGCGCGTCGCTGACCGTCCCGTCCCGGGCGATCCGAAAGCCGATGACCACCCGGCGCGGCGCCGAGCCGGCCGGAAGGACGGGCCGATCCCGCCAGGCCTCCTGGAGCCGCGCCAGGACGAGG
>RFHH01000005.1 GCA_003696075.1 Acidobacteriota bacterium | reverse complement strand
GTTGAACTCCCGCTTCTTGCTGCTGGCGGCCCGCGCCCGGATGGCCTTGGCGCTCAGGGCCAGGACGAACTGGATGTAGGCCTTGACCTTGCCCGCGTGCAGGGTCGCGTTGAACACCCGGAACTCGACCGTCGAGCGGTACCAGAGGTTGTGCAGGTTCACCGCGTGGTACCGGGTGTGGTCGTAGTGGGTCGGGTGCGTGTTGTGGTAGCCGTACCAGGCCCGGTTGAGGTCCTCGAGGGTGCGCGGCGGCCGCCGCTCGATGCGCTCCAGGAAGGCCTGGTCGACGCCCCGGCACCAGCGGGCCCGGCGGGCGTCGCTGACGCCCAGGGCCCGCATGATCAGCTCCTCCTGCTTGTTGAAGATCTTGACCAGGTTGCGCACCGCCTTGGCGCTGAAGCGGCCGCCGTCGACGTGGATGTGCAGCCCGCAGGAGCCGTCCACCTTGGCGCCGGCGCGGCGGACGGCCCGGACGACCTCCTGCAGCTCGGGGATGTCCTCGTAGGCGAGGACCGGGCTGACCACCTCGGCCTGCAGGTGCTTCGGGGCGCTGAGGCTGCTGTCGGCCACCACGCGCCAGGTGCGGCCGCGGGCGTCGACGACGTGCCAGGGGTCGTAGCAGAAGGGCGTGCCGACGTGGCGGACGGTGCCGCCGACCACCCGCTGGATGGTGCGGGCGACCTTCTCGCGCGTCTGGCCGATGGTCCCGATCTCGATGCCGAAGTGGAGCGTCCTCATCGCCGTTTCTCCTTGTGTTTCAGGCGGTTGCGTCATCGTCATCGCGAGGACATACAGGCGCTCTCCGGCGAGGAAGTCCAGGCCGAATCGACGAAAAAGTTCTTCTTTTTCGAGGGGTTGGAATGATCCGAAGGTTCCGGGGGTTACGGGCCGCGCCGGGCCCCGGAGCGCCCGGCGCGCGGGCCGGTGCCGCCCCGGGGCGGGCACGAGGGCCGGCGGTCCGGCCGGCCTACGGGAGCCGCCAAGGCATGAGCCGGGCCTGCTGCACGGCCCGCTGCCGCTCGGTCTCGAGGTCGCGCAGCAGGCGCTGCAGCTCGCGCAGGCTCCCGACGTCGAGAGCGTCCCAGCGCACCTGGTACCTTCGCCCGGTGGTCCGGGCCGCCGTAGCCTCGAGCCACTGGATGAGCTGCCGCTTGTCGATGGAGCCGTCCACGTCACACCCCCTCCGGGGCGAAGAGCGCGGCGACGCCGTCCTCGCCGTGGGCGGCGAGGTAGTCGTGCAGCGCCCGGCGGAACAGCTCCATGCGGCTCTTGAGGCCCTGGCGGCGCCAGGCCTCGTCCAGCCGGGCCACGGTGTCGGCCTCGAGGCGGATCGGCAGCACCTTGTAGACGGGCGGCGGTCCCTCGCGCCGGCGGCGCGGGCCGACCGGGATGAGCCCCCGCTCGGCCTGGCGGATCTTCCAGATGAGGTAGCGGCGGTCGGTGCTGCCCGTGGGCCGGCCGACGACCTCGAGGTAGCGCTCGCGGAGCTGCTCGACGGAGAGCCGGGTCAGCTTCGGGCGCTCGGCCTCGGGCGCGGGCGTGCCCTCCGCCTCGGCCGGGCCGTCCGTCGCCGCCCCGGCGGTGGCCCCGGCCTCCGCGTCCGCGTCGGTCACCTGCGGGGCCGACTCGGCGGGCATGTCCTGGGTCTGGACCGCGACCTCGCTCTCGCCGGCCGTCTCGGCCTCGGACTCGGCGGCCCGCGCCTCCAGGGCCTCGGTGATGCGGCGGATGAGGTAGCGGCGGTTCGGGCAGCGGGTCTCCTCGCCCAGGACCTCCGCGTAGCGGGCCTGCAGCTCGGGCAGACGCAGGGCCTCCAGGTCGGTCGCGGTTTCGATCTGCGTCACGGTCGTGGTCATGGGTTCCTCCTTCCGGTTGGGGTCGGTTGGTCGGTGAGGCCGAGGGCGACTGCCCAGGCGGCCTCGAGAAGCGCGGTCACGACGGCCGCAGCCGGCAGGCCGGCCAGCAGCGCCTCGTCGCGGATCCGGTCGGCCAGGGCGAGGGCCTCCTGGCCCTGGGGCGATGCGGTCCGGCGGAGCGCCTGGGCACGTCCGGCGGCAAGTCCGTGCTCGAAGCCGAGGTCGAAGCAGGCCTCCTCGCGGGCGGCCCGGTAGTCGTTGAGCAGTGCCTCGACCTCGAGCCATGGCTCCCGGCGCTTGCCCAGGGCCTCGGCCAGCCGCCGAGAGGCGTTGCGGATGCGGGCGCGCAGCTCGCGCAGCGGAGCGAGCCGCTCGAGCGCCAGGTCCACGGGGTGCTCGTCGTCGCGCTCGCGGCCGAGCGCGGTGTAGGGCCCCCGCGGGCCCCGTCCGCCGACGCTCATGCCCGCCTCCCGGCCCGGCGGGCGCGGGCCTTCTTCAGGTGGGCGAAGCAGGCGAGGTCCACCGCCCGGGGGTCGCTGGTCACCCAGCTGTAGCGCCCCTCCTTCTCGAGCCAGGATTGGACCTCGATGCGGTCGTGCTCGGTCACGCCCCCGGCCCGGGCGATGTCCCGGTCGTCCTGGAGGACGGCGTAGTCGGGGCCGTCGACGTCGATGCCCGGCTTGGCCGCGTTGTGCAGGACGGCGACGATGCGGACCTTGTGGCCCCTGAGGTAGGGGTGCTCGTCGCCGTGGTAGGTGGTGACGGTTCCGATGACCTTCTTCATGGTGCGCCTCCGTTCGGTTGCGGCCTCGGGTCCATCCCGATG
>RFHH01000004.1 GCA_003696075.1 Acidobacteriota bacterium | reverse complement strand
CGTGATCGCAGCCGTCAACGTCGTCTTCCCGTGATCCACGTGACCAATCGTACCCACGTTCACGTGCGGCTTCGTCCGCTCGAACTTCGCCTTGGCCATCGTCGCCTTCCTCCGGAGCCGGTGCGGCTCCCGCCGGGGTGAGGGGGGCGCGGCGCGCCCGCCTGGTCCTTACCTCAGATGGAGCCCATGACCAGATTCGAACTGGTGACCTCCTCCTTACCAAGGAGGTGCTCTACCTGCTGAGCTACATGGGCCCGTAACGCATCGCCTGTTTCAGTCCATCCGCGGCCGGAACCGATCCGGCCGCCGGGGTTCCGTGTCACCTGGAGCGGGAAACGGGACTCGAACCCGCGACCCTCAGCTTGGAAGGCTGATGCTCTACCAACTGAGCTATTCCCGCCCGTGCCATCTCCGCCGGAGCCGGGATGCCTCCCTCGCCGCCGGGGAACCGCCGCCGACCCCGCTCGGCCGCCGCCCGAGCCCAGGCCGCGGCGCCGGCCGCGCGGGCTCCGAGTGGTGGAGGGGGGAGGATTCGAACCTCCGAAGTCATGACGACGGCAGATTTACAGTCTGCTCCCTTTGGCCGCTTGGGTACCCCTCCGGACAAACGAAACGACGGGCGCGGCGGTATCGTCCGGTTCCGCCGGAACCCGTCCATCGCTCTCGCCTCCGAAGAGCTACGGCCGGGAGCGATCCCGCCGCCCGCGCTTGTGGAGCTGGCGGAGGGGCTCGAACCCCCGACCTGCTGATTACAAATCAGCCGCTCTGCCAGCTGAGCTACGCCAGCCCAGCAAAGCGGGGATGCTAGCAGCGGGAAGGATCCCCGTCAAGATCGCGGGCGCGGATCGGCTCTTCTGCCGCGTTGCGGCGTGGCCTTCCGCCGAGCCGCTGCCGCCGCGCCTCGGCCAGCACCGCGGTGACCGCCGCGGCCACGTTCAGCGACCCCACCCCCGGCTCCAGGGGCACGGTCACGCCGGCGGGGCAGCGCCGCCGCACCCCCGGGCGGATTCCTTTCTGCTCGCCACCCGCCACCAGGACGATCGACCGCGTGAGATCCACCTCCCACGGGGCGGCCGCTCCCTCCGTGTCGAGAGCCACCGCCTCGATCCCCTCCTCCGCCAGCCTGTCCAGCGCCCGGCCGAGGTTCGAAGCCCGGGCGATCGGAACGAGGGCCGCCGCCCCGGCCGCCGTCTTGACGGCCGCCGGGGTCATCCCCGCCGACCCGTGCCCCGGGATCAGCACGCCTGCCGCCCCGAGCCCGGCCGCGCTCCGAACGACCGCGCCGAGGTTCCGGGGGTCGACCACGCCGTCGAGGGCCACGAGGAGGGGCCGCTCCGGGAGCCGGTCGATCAGCTCATCCAGTGCGATCAGGTCGGTGCCGGAAAGGCGCGCGATCAGCCCTTGGTGGACGACTCCCCCCGCCAGCCGGTCGAGCGCCTCCCGGGGAGCCGGCCCGAAGGGCACGCCGCGCTCGCGACACAGGGCCACGATGAGCCGGGTGCGGGCATCGCGTTGGCCCCGCGCGAGCAGGACCCGTTCCACGCGGGCCGGCGTCCGCTCGAGGGCCGAACGGACCGCCTGGAACCCGACCGCCAGCGACGGCGACTCCCGCGGGGGCTTGCTCTTCATCGCGCGCCGAGGGCGGCCGCGATCCTCTCCCGGCAGGAGCGCACGCGGCGGCCGCGCGGGGGATCTTGGGCCGCACGGTCCAGCAGAGGCGCGAGGACCGCCAGCGCGGGGCCCGCCTCGCGGCCGGTGAGGGCCAGGCGCAGGGGGTGGAAAAGGGCCCGCCCCGCCGCTCCGGCCTCCTCCGCCACGCGGGCCGAGAGCCGCTTGAAATCTTCCGCGCCGGGCAGGCCGGACTCCGGCCAGTGCCGGAGCCAGGCGTCCAGGATCTCGCCGCCCCCGTCGGCCCGGCGGGGCTCGGCCTCGAGGATCTCCCAGGCCAGCGCCGCGGCCTCGCCGAGAGTCGCCCGCGAAAGGACGCACACGGCGAGCAGCTCGCCCCACCACGGCGGGACGGAGCCACCGAACCGGTCCCGGAAACCGGCGAGCTCCGCGGAGCGGCGGGCCAGCTCCTCGGGCGGCAGGGCTCGCAGCCACCGGCCCGAGAGATGGAGCAGCCGCCCCTCGTCATAGACGGGCTGCGAGCGGGAAAGCCGCTCGGGCCGGAAGCGGGCTGCCAGCTCGGGCCAGGGGTCGCGCCCCGGTTCGACCCGCGGCGGAGTCCACCCGAGGTGGGCCAGCGCCATGACGACCGCCTCCCACGGCACCCCGCGGTCGCGGAGATCGCCGATCGCGGTCGAGCCGTGCCGCTTCGAAAGGGGTGCGCCGTCCGGGCCGAGGACGAGGGGAAGGTGCAGCCACTGCGGCGGTTCCCGCCCGAGCGCGCGCTGGATCTGCTCCTGCTTCCAGGCGTTCGGCAGGTGGTCCTCCCCCCGGATCACATGCGTGATCTTCATCTCGGCATCGTCCACCGCGCACGCGAAGAGGAAGGTCGGCCGCCCGCCGGGCCTCAGCACCACCGGGTCGGGGGCGGGCGCGCCGCGGAAGGAGACGCGGCCCCGGAGCAGGTCGGCGACCTCGCGCTGCTCGCCGAGGCGGAACCGCCAGGCGGGAACCGCCGGCTCCCGGGCCAGGCGGCGCTCCCGCTCCCCCTCGGCGAGCCCGCCGCACCCCCCGGGGCATCCGGACTCGGCCCGCGCCTCCGGGCCGCACCAGCAGGGGTACAGCCGGCCAGCGGCGCGGAGGGCCTCGAACGCGCCGCCGTAGACCGGCCCCCGCTCCGACTGGCGGTAGGGGCCGAAGGCGCCCCCCTCCGTCGGCCCTTCGTCGGGAACGATCCCCAGCCAGAGGAGATCCTCCTCGATCGCTTCGTCCGCCCCCGGGAGGTTGCGCTCCGGATCGGTGTCCTCGATCCGGAGAACGAGGGTGCCCCCCCGGGCGCGGGCGAACAGAGCGTTGACCAGAGCGGTCCGGGCGCCCCCGAGGTGAAGGCGCCCCGTCGGCGCGGGAGCGAAGCGGACTCGCGGCGGCCGGTGCACGGGCGCCTCCCGCCGGCCGGAGCCGGCAAGCGTGGGGCGCGTGATTCTATCCCGCGCCGGGGCCGGCCCCGGCGGAACGGATGGGTTCGCGATAGGATCGCCCGCCGCCGGCAGGCGGAGCCCGGCGAGGAGTTCCGATGGCCGACCGGAGTGCGCTGGCCGCGGTCAAGGCGATCTCGTTCGACTGCTACGGCACGCTGATCGACTGGAGCCGCGGCCTGCAGTTGGCGCTCGAAACCCGCGCGGGGCTCGCCGCCCCGGAAGCCGCCCGCCTCGTCCGGCGGCGGGGCGAAGTCGAGTGGCGCCTGCTGGGCGAGCTCGAAGAGTTCGTTCCGTACCGCCGACTCCTCGAGCGATCGATCGTGATCGCCGCGGAGGAGGAGGGCCTGCAGCTGCCGCCGGACGCCGCCGGCGCGGTCGCCGCCTCGATCGGCGACTGGCCCCCTTTCCCCGATGCCCCGCCGGCGCTCCGGCGGCTCGCCGGCCGCTGGCCGCTCGCGCTGGTGTCGAACGTCGACCCCGAGGATCTCGATGCGACCGTCGCCCGGCTCGGGGTGCCCTTCGCCCGTCGCGTGACGGCCGCCGACGTGCGGACCTACAAGCCGGACCCCGACCACATCCTCGCGCTGCTCCACGAGATGGCGCTCGACGAGTTCGAACTGCTGCACGTGTCGGCCTACGCGGACTACGACCTGGCCACCGCCCAGGACCTGGGAGTGCCGGCCGTCTACGTCGACCGGTACGGACGGCCTCTGCCGGAGGACGTCGAGGTCCTGTTCACGGTACGCGATATGGAGGAGCTGGCGCGGGCGCTGACCGGGCCAGCCCCGCGGCAACCCCGGCGGGGCGGACCGGGTTTCCGGCCCCGCGCCGGGGAGCGGAGGAAACCTTGAGCGAGCGGATTGCGGACGACCCCGTGCGCGTGTTGATCCTCGGCTCCGGCCCGGCCGGGCTCACCGCCGCGATCTACGCGGCCCGTGCCGACCTTCGGCCGGTGGTGCTCGAGGGGGTCCAGCCCGGCGGCCAGCTGACCATCACGACCGATGTCGAGAACTACCCCGGATTTCCGGAGGGGCTTCCCGGGCCGGAGCTGATGCAGCTGTTCCGGCGGCAGGCCGAGCGCTTCGGCGCGCGGCTCGTTTCCGGAGCGGCGACGGCCGTTCGGCTCGACCGCCACCCCTTCGAGATCGTCGTGGACGACCGCGAGACGCTGCGGGCGGAGGCCCTGATCGTGTCGACCGGCGCGTCCGCGAGGAGCCTCGGTCTGGAGTCGGAGCGGCGGCTTCTGGGCCGGGGGGTTTCCATGTGCGCGACCTGCGACGGCTTCTTCTTCCGCGATCAGGTCATCGTCGTCGTCGGCGGCGGGGACACGGCCATGGAGGAAGCCCTGTTCCTCACCCGGTTCGGGCGCGAAGTGATCGTGGTCCACCGCCGCGACCGGCTCCGGGCGAGCAAGGTGATGCAGGAAAGGGCGCTGTCCCATCCCAAGATCCGGTTCGTCTGGAACGCCGTCGTCGAGGAGATGCTGGGGGAAGAGCGGTTGACCGGCGTCCGACTCCGCGACGTGCGGACAGGCGAGACGACGCAGATCGACTGCGGCGCGGTCTTCGTCGCGATCGGGCACGAGCCCAACACGGCGATCTTCAAGGGGCAGCTCGAGATGAACGAGGCGGGGTACATCCTCACCCGGCCCGGGTCGACCCGGACATCGGTGGAGGGGGTCTTCGCCTGCGGAGACGTCCAGGACTGGGTCTACCGGCAGGCGGTCACCGCGGCCGGGACGGGATGCATGGCGGCGATCGATGCCGAGCGCTGGCTCGAGTCTCGGGGTTCCTGACGCGGAGGGCGCGCCGCTCCGCGGCCGGGTCCTCCGCCCCGCAGACGGCGCCTGGTTCCTCTTCCGCCCGGACGGCGGCCGCGGTGAGCTGAGGGTCCGGGGAGCGGTGCCGGGCGAGCGGATCCTGGCGCGCCCCCGGGCCGGCGACCCGGGATGGGCCGACCTCCAGGAGATCCTCGTCCCCTCTCCCGCGCGGCGCGAGCCGCCCTGTCCCGCGGCGGGCCGGTGTGGGGGCTGCCACTGGCAGCACATGCGCGACGGCTTCCAGCTCCGCCTCAAGGCGGAGCGAGCGGAGACGCTCCTCGCGCCGCTCCGCCCCGCTGCCCCTCTCGAGGTGTCGCCGTCGCCGCTTCTCCTCGGCTACCGGTGGCGGGCCCGCTTCCAGGTCTCCCCCGGCGAGCCTCCGGCGGTGGGATTCCACCGGCCGGGATCGCGCGCGACTCTCGATCTCGAACGATGCCCGCTGCTCTCGCCTGCCCTGCAGCGCATCTATCTGGCCGTGCGGGAGCGGATCCGGCGGCACCCTCTGCCGGGCCTCACCGGATTCGAACTGAGCGCGCTGCCGGGAGCCGCCGGCGCCCTCCTTTGGCTGAACCCGCGCGACCGGCCACCACGCGGTTGGGAGCCGTGGGTCGAGCCGCTCCTCCGCGATCCCGACGCGCCCGTCGCCGGCGCGGCCGTGCGGGAGGGCCGGGCCATCCGGGTCCGCGGACGCGCGCTCGTCACCGGGTGGAGCCCCGCCGGAGCGCCGCTCGCCGCCGCGGCCGCCGCTTTTCTCCAGGCGAACCTCGCGGCCGCCGACCTGCTGGCGGAGACGGTGCGCCGCTACGCCGGGGCCGCACCCGGCCGGCGCATCGCCGAGCTGTACGCGGGCACCGGCCTCCTCTCCTGGCGCTGCGCCGCCTCCGGCGCGGAGGTGACGAGCGTCGAGCGCGATCCTCTCGCCGTGGCGGCGGCCCGGGCCCTGCCGGCTCCACCGCGCGGGCTCCTGCGGCCGCTCGCCGGCGACGCGGGGAGCGCCGAGGCGCTCCTGGCCGGTGCCGACGCGGTGATCGCCGACCCGCCCCGGTCGGGCCTGGGTCCGCTGGCCCACCGCCTGGCCGCAGGCGGTCCCGGAAGGATCGTGCTGGTCTCCTGCTCGCTCGCGAGCGCCGCCCGGGACCTGGCCGCGCTCGCCTCTTCCTATGCACTGGAACGGGCGGCGCTCGTCGACCTCTTCCCGCAGACGCGGCACGTCGAGCTGGTCTGCTCGCTGGTGCGCCGCACGCCCGGGCGGGTCAGTGCCGCTTCCTCGGCCCCGGGACACGGAGTCCCGGACGGTTGCGGCCGGGGCGGTTGAGTCCGGGGGGCATCCCCGGCTGCCCCGGACGCTGCGGGCCGCGCCCGACGCCCGGCTTCTGCCCCGAGGGCAGGCCGGGGATGGCCCGGGCCGAGACGTCCCGCTGGTAGTCCTGGGTGGTGTAGTACCACTTGTCGTATGTCGACTCGCCCCGCGCCGCGGTGTTGAACGCCTGCTCGCTGCTCCTCGAGTGCACGCCGACGATCCCGCCGATGAGGGCCTGGTTCCGGTTGCCGGGGGTCACCGCGGTTTCCCGTCCCGGCTTGAAGCTCGAGCCGAGGCCGATCCCGCCGAGCGCATCCCCCGCGGAGCACGAGGAGACGACACGCCCAGCCGGCCCGATCTTGAGCAGACACCAGTCCTCGATCGACTTGCTGTGGGTGATCGGATCCGTGTAGAGCTTCCGGATGAAGCGCCCGTGCTGGCCTTCGCGGTCCAGATCCTCGAGCGAAACGGGGTATTTCCCTTGCTCCTGCTGATAGAACAGGATCGCCGCCGCGTACTGCTCCTGGATGAACAGGAGCTCCGCTTCCCGCTCGCGCCGCTCGATCACCGACCACTCCTGCACCGCCATCCCGCTCATGATCCCGAAGATCGACAGCATCGTGACGATGCCCAGCAGGAGGAAGCCGTCCTGCTTCCGGCGGGGACGAGCGCGGATCGGGCGGCGGGCGGTCATCGGCTCACTGCACCGGATTGCAGATGACGATCACGGTGTCGTCCGCGAACATCCGGGTCGGGCAGGCGGGAAGATCGGCCTGCTGGGTGGGGTCACTGCAGATCCCCGGGGAATGGTCGCCGTCGTCGTAGACGCGGACGGTGACGGTGTAGCCGTCGGGATTCGGGCTGCGGTACGAGTGGTTCTGCTGGCACACCCCGCTGTTGGCGAAAACGAGGTTCGACGTGCCGTCTCCCCACAGGTACTCGTAGGCGGTCAGCTTCCCGTCGGGATCCCGCGAGCCGCACGCCGAGACGGTGGCCTGGCAGAAGTAGAAGTTCCCGTTCTGCGTGGCGTTTCCGGTCTGGGTCGCCGGTTGCGCGTCCGCGACCGGGGGAAGGTTGGCGACGATCTCGTAGATGTCCGAAGTCGCGTCGCTGAGCCCCGCCGAATCGATGACGCGCAGCGTCACGTCGAGGGTCTGAGGCGTCGTGTAAGTCCTCGTGATCGTGGAAGCCGTCGAGGAGACCGTTTCGTTCGACGACGGATCCGAGGAGGAGATGGTGAACTCGTAGGTCTCGATGTCGCCGGCGCTTCCCGGCGTCGAGGAGCTGCCGGAGAAGAGGACCGCCCCGCCGACCCGCTGCTGCCCGCTCGGGCTGATCACCAGGCTCGCCGAGGGAGGTGTCAGCTGCCCCACGGTGATCTCCACCTGGTCCGAGACCGCGCCGCTCTTCGCCGTCACGGTGGCCGGGACGCTCGTCGTCAGCGTGTCATGCGCCTCTCCTCGACTGTCGGTCTTGACGAGCGCGCCGCCGCTCGCCAGCGAACCGGCGGTCGTGGAAAAGCGGATGCCGATCCCGGACTGCGGCGTGCCGTTCTCGTTGAACAGCACGGCCGTGATCTGCGAGGTTCCGGCCTCCCCCGGGCCGACGTCGATGCTCGCCGGGTTCGCCGAAAGCTCGATGATCCAGCTCGCCTTGGCCGCCGGTTCCGTGTCTTCGCATCCCGACATCCACGGCAGCAGCGCCAGGGCCAGCCCCAGCTTCCAAACCGTCGATCCAATTCCGCGTCTCATCGTCGTTTCCCCTGGCTTTCGTGTCCGGCTACAGCTCGCCATAGTCGATCCCCTCGAGGGTCGTGCCCGTCGCGCGGCTGCGGACGTCCCAGATGCCGGCCGGCTGGGTCGGATCGAGGCTCGTCTCCTGATCCGCCGGGATCTCCTCCCAGTCGGCCTCGCCGGTGATGGGATCGACCGGAATGCGCCGCAGATAGCCCTCGTCGACGAGCGCGTCGAGGCTGGCGGGATAGTAGCCCTTGTCAGCGAAGTACTGATCGATCGTCTGCCTGAGAATGAACAGGTTCTCCTTGAGGACGGCTTCGCGCGCCTTGCGCTGCGCGTGCTCGTACCGCGGAAGCGCCACGCCGACGAGCAGCCCGATCAGCGCCACGACGATGATGAGCTCGAGAAGCGTGAAGCCGCGTTGAGCCTGGCTGCGCATCGCTGCCTCCTTCCGCCCGTCACCACTGCTTGTAGGGCGTGCCGTCGAGGCCCTTGCCTTCGGCCAGGGAGAAGACGTCGAACACGTTGAAACCGTCCCACGCATCCTCGTCGGGCGCCTGCCGGCTCGACCTCTTTCCCCATTCCGCCTTCCCGGTGAGCGGATCCCGGGGAATCCGCCGGAGGAACTTCACCTTCACCTCGGCGGCCAGCCCGAGGTCGATCCCTTCCACCAGCTTGTCCAGATCGTCGGGCCATCCCCCGAGAGTCTCGTCGACGTCGGGGGAATTCGGCACGGCGGTGACCGTGAAGTGATAGGTGTCGAGCGCCCTCCGAATCGTCCGGAGCGTCTGCTTGAGCTCCAGCTCGCGCGAGCGCCGCTCGAGCGTGTGCGCGACCGGAAGCGCGATGCCGGCGAGCACGGTGAGGAGGAAGGTGGCGCAGACCAGCTCCACCAGGGTGAAACCGCGCGGCCGGCCTGGTCTTTGCCGGATCACGGCACCACCTCGAGCGGGGCCACCCGGAACGACGCCGGCATGGCGCGGGCGTCCGGCCCCCGAACCTGGGCCGCCGAGAAGCGGAAGTCCGCCTGACCGGGCGACGTCCCCAGGAACGTCAACCGGACCAGCCGGCCGGATCCTGACGCCCCCTCGGGTCCCCGGCGGCTGGCCGAGACCACGAGCAGCCCGCCTTCGGCGCTCTCGACGGCCTGGAGATCGGCCGGTTTCCCCCCCTGCTGCAGGAACTCGCCGAGCTCGCCCGGAGGCACGAAGCGCAGGACGCTCTCGTCGTAACGGAGCTGGAAGTTCACCGTGGCCACGTCCCGGGCGTCGGCGACGAGGACGTCCACGGTCACCGTGTCCCCGACGCGGACCTGGCGAGCCGACGGGGCGAGGCGCAGTTGCGCGACCGCCGGCGGCTGCTCCGGCGTCTCCGCCGGAGGCTTCTCGAGCGCCGGCTCGGGGCTCCCGGCGCCCTCCGCCGGCGCGGGAGCGGGCCCGGGCTCGCCGAACGCACCCTCCGGCGGAAGCGGCTCCGCCTGGACCGCCTCGGCGCCGCCCGGCGCGCTCCCCCGCCGCCCCCGCCGCGGACGCCGCTCCGCGGGGGCCGGCGCCTTCCGGCCCGGCGCCTCCGGGGCGGCCTCTCCCGTCTCGGCGCCCACCTTCACCTTCTCGCCGGAAACCGGCGCGGCCTCCCCGCCGCCCAGCTCCTTCTCGATCTCCTCCCAGGACTTCTGGCTCGCGAACGGGCTCTCGCCGAGTGCGTTGCGCGCCACGCCCCGGAGCTGGATCCGTTCCTCCGTGCCGACCCACAGCGGGACCATATCGATCGGCTGGATGTTCGGCACCCGGATGATGTGCGGCGTCACCGACAGCACGATGTCGTTGGTCGTGGTCTGTTCCTCCGTCGCGCCGAAGAGCCGCCGAAGGATCGGGATGTCGGAAAGGCCGGGCACGCCGGACAGCGACGTCCTCTCCTCCTCCTTGATCAGCCCGGCCAGCAGGTTCGTCTCGCCGTCCTTGAGCCGGATCGTCGTTTCAACCGTCCGGGTCCCGATGATCGGCTGGCTCACCCCCCCCGTGCCTTCCACGCTGCCCGCGAGCGACGAAACCTCCACCGAGAGTTCCAGCGTGATCTCCTTGTTGTGGTGCACGCGGGGCGTCACGTTCACGATGATTCCGACGTTGCTGTACGTGAAAGACGTGATCGGCACCACGTTACCGCCGATGGTCTGGCTGGTGTTGAAGGTCGTCGCCGGGATCGGAACCCGGTCGCCGATCGTGATCTTTCCCGTCTCGCCTTCGAGAATCCGGAGCTGCGGCCGCGCGATCGTCTTCGAGTCCGAATCGCTCTTGAGGAAATTCAGCAACACCGACGGGACGGGCCCGATCGACCAGGCGGCCTGCCCCTTCAGGGCCGTGAGGTTGTTCAGGGCCACGCGCTCTCCGCCCTCGCCGAAGACGAGCGTCAGCGCCTTGTCCGAAAGGTCCACACCGAGCCGCCGCAGCCGGGTGCGGTTGATCTCCAGCAGTTCGAGGTCGACGACCACCTCTCCCTTCGCTTTGTCGTTCGCCTTGATCAACCGCTCCGCGACCTTGATGACCTCGGGTGTGTCCTTGATCGTGATCGCGTTCAGGTCGGAGTTCTCGCTCAGTTTCCGCGATTCGAGCAGACTCCGCAGAAGCTGCATGATCTGCTTCGGCTCGGCGTTCGACAGGTAGAACGTGCGCACCACCTGATCCGAGTACTCCTGGCGCTTCTGCCTGGTGTCGTCGGCGATGAGGATCGTGTGCTCGTCGATCACCTTGTAGAAGTGCTTGTGCATCAACATCAGGATGTCCATCGCCTTCTCGAAGGTGACGTTGGCGAGCTCCACGGAGGTCTTCTTCTTGAGGTCCAGCTTGTCGTCGTAGAGGATGTTGATGCCGGCGATCTTCCCCAGGGACTCGTAAACCTCCTCCACCGTCGAATCGGGAAAGCTGATCGAGATCGGGACGTTCGACGCCGGGTCGAGGCGCGGCGGACCCAACTCCGCGGCCCGGGCCTCGGCCTCACGTTTCGCCCGCTCGAGCTCGGTGGGGCGCTCGCTTCGGCGCTTCAGCTCTTCCAGGGCGTTCTCGAGCTCCACCTGCGCGTACTGATTCGTCGGGTCGAGAAGCACCGTCTGCTGCAGCTCCGGAACGGCGAGCTCGAGCTGCCCGGCGCTCAAGAAGCGCTTCGCCCTCCTGAAGTGTTCCGCCGCGGCACGCAGCTTGGCCCGCGCCAGCGCCACCTTGTAGCGCGAATTCCCGGGATCGAGCGCGACGGCCTTCGCGTAGGACAACACGGCCTGGTCCC
The DNA here is from genome assembly GCA_003696075.1 of Acidobacteriota bacterium. Taxonomy (NCBI): domain Bacteria; kingdom Pseudomonadati; phylum Acidobacteriota; species Acidobacteriota bacterium. The sequence goes on along the minus strand of RFHH01000004.1, from coordinate 1,657 downwards.
AAAGCTCCCGGCTCTCGGCCAGCTCCGCCCGCCGGTACGCCGATCGACCCGTGGATGCGCACGCCGATGCCAGCATCAGGAGCGCCAACAGCGCAGCGAGGGCCGGCGCCCCCGGGAAACCAGTGGCTCGGTTCGTCGTCACGATCGCCCCTCTCCTCATTCTCTCGCGGCTCCCGCCGCCGGGCTCCCGCCCGGAGCGAACGCCCGCTCTCCATGCGGCGCCCGCGCGCGGGTCCGGTGCCGGTCGGCGACTTGTCGATCGCAGGCGCTCATCGACGGTCCTCTAGCCCTTCGATCTGGAGGGCACCAGTTGCAGGGTCTTCGTCTGCCCGCTGAAGCGCGGGTCGGTGAAGCCGATGACGATCGAGTCGAGATCGATCTTCTCGATCACGAACTGGTCGTCGATGATCTCGCCCGCCACGACGTGTCGGAGGTTCTCCTTGTCGATGCGCTTGCCGGATCCCGCACCTTTCTTGTTGAGGATGGCTACGTACCGCTGCGGGTTCCCGAGCACGGTCACCCGTCCGATGTACTCGTAGCCGAAATCCGGCGGCCGCGGCGCTGGCGGGGGAGGCGGCGGGGCCTTCGCCTGCGCCTCGCGGCGGGCCTGCTCCGCCTCCTGCCGCTTCCGCTCCAGCTCCGCTTGCTGGCGCTTCCGCTCCCGCTCGCGGCGGCGCCGGAGCTCGGCCATCGCGGGATCCTCCCCGTACTCGAACGGGTTGCGCGCTTTCACGTATCGCCAGCCGGCCGCCGCCTTTTCGACCTCGATCCGCGGCAATTCCGCCATCGCCCGCAGCTTCTCGTCGAGGCCCGCCAGCGGATCGGCCAGCTCCTCCCCCCCGCGCGGAACGAGCAGGCCGCGGTACTGGTAGGCGAGCGCGACGAGCAGCACCGCCAGCACCGCCGAGTAGATCGCTCGCTTCTTCGGACTCATGGCAACGCTACCCTCTCACCGCCGGCGCCGGGCCGCCTTGCGCTTGCGCTGCAACTCGCGCCAGCGCCGGGCCCGCTCCATTTCGCTCTTCATCTCGGGGGCGTTGAAGTACGTCTCGACCAGGACATTGAGCTGGAGCTCGCGTCCGCCGCGGCTGCTCCCGGTCAGCGACACCTCGCGAACGATCAGGAACTGGTCGAGGCGCTCGAGATCCGCGAGAAAACGGATCAGGTTCTCGTAGCCGCCGGAGAGAGGGAACGAGAAACCGAGCACCTCGATGCCTTCCGTCTCCAGCGCCTGAAGCCCGACCGAAACCCGGCGCGGGACCACGTGGTACTTCCGCCCCACCGCCGTGAGCGCTCTTTGAAACGACACCATCCGGTCGCGCTTGGTCGCCAGCTCCTCCTCGAACACCCGCCGGACGGCTTCGCGGACGCCCTGGACGTGCTCGTGCACGCCGCGCAGCGCCTCCAGTCGCTTGAGGGCGCTGGCCTCGTTCTTGTCCGCGTCGGCCTTGAGCTCCACCAGCTCCGCGATCCGCGCCTGTCTCGGTCGCACGGCCATCGCCCAGAACGCGGCGTCGAGCAGCAGCACCGCCACGAGCGCGATCATCAGCCGGACGCCGTGGCGGTGGAGATCGAAACCGCGGCGGGCTCCGCGTTTCTTCTCTCCCGCCCCTGCGGAGGGACGGGGGCCGGAATCGGCCTTTCGGATGCCGATCAT
>RFHH01000003.1 GCA_003696075.1 Acidobacteriota bacterium | reverse complement strand
CGCCGCGGCGGTGGGGTTCCCGGCCGCGGGAGCGGGCGTCTTGGCGGTGGGCGCGGCAGGGGGAGTCGGGGCGAAGGGGGGTTCGAAGCGGCGGGCGGCTTCGAAGGCGCGGCGGCTGCCGCGGAAGCGGGAGCGGCGGGGATGTCGCCTTGGGGTCATGCCCGAAGGATGGCCAGATCCGGCGCGTGGGGGAAGGGCCGATCGGCGCGCGCGTCCCGGCTGCGGGAGGCGGCATGGAACAGGCCGCACCTGCGCCCCGCCGGCGCGGCAGCGCACCATCGGGGAAGCACCTCCGGGAGGTTCGCGGATGGACCATTCTGAGCATTGACGGACGCTCCGTCCTGCGATACACGAGCACCATTCGAAGCGATGCGGGTTCCACCGCCCGCGGGGAGGCGACATGGGATCGTTCGAGCGGAGAATCCCGTCGCCGGGCGGCCGGACCCTGCAAGGACGGGGGGTGCTGGCTCCGCTCGAGTGGCGGATGATCGCGGAAAGGCTCCAGCTCTCGCCGCGCGAGTTGCAGGTCGTCCAGTCGGTGTTCGACGACAAGAAGGAATACGCGGCGGCCTTGGACCTCGGGATTTCCGAGCACACGTTCCACACGTATCTCGAACGCCTGTACCGGAAGCTGGGTGTGCACAGCCGCTGCGAACTGATCGTGCGCATCTTCGCCGAGTACCGGGCCATGCGGGACTCCCGAGCTCGGATGTCGGCTGGCGAGGGGGCGGCCGGCCGGGCGACGGCCGCTCGGGCGACTGGCCGAACGCGAGGCGGCGCGTAGCATCCGGTCAGGTGCGCGTCCCCGGACGCGTGCGGACTCTCCGCGCGGGGAAAGGTCGACGGAACACGAGGAAGGCCGGGCGGTGGCCGGCGCCCCCGGCCGCGACGCGGGGCCGCCGGGGCGAGCCCCGCGGGAGGAGGGTCGTCCATGCGCTACGACCGTGCTGTGCTCTGCCTGCTCTGCGTGCTCGCCGCGGGGGCGGTGGCGCTCGCCTGGACGCCGGACACGCGCGCGGCGCTCGGAACGTCGCAGGCACTCGAGATCGGGAAGTCCGGCGGGATGATCGAGCCGCGACCCAGCGTCGAGCTCACGGTGGCGCCTTCGTTTGTCATCGAGAATGCCCGGCACGTCGCCAACGGAGAGCCGCTTCGCAACCGTGCCAGCGAGGGCGTGCAGGTCTCCGGCGTTCCGGTGGGCCGCGAGATCGTCAAGGCGCTTCTGTACTACAACTTCTCCGACTTGAAGGAGAAGGGCGAGCCGGAGCTTCCGATCCTGTTCGACGGGCACAAGGTGATCGGCGAACTCGTGGCCGACAGCGCGGACCCGTGCTGGAAGCTGACCGGAAACCACACCTATCGCTTCGACGTGACGGACCTCATCTCCGCGGCGAATCCGAACCGCGAGTACGCGATCACGACCCCCTTCGACCTCGACACCGTGACGACGGGGGAGGACCCCTGGAACACGTCCGTGGAGCCGAAGGTCAACAACGAGGGGGTGACGCTGATCATCCTGTACGCCACCGACGAGCCGTCGATGGTCCTCATCTACGACGAGTTGCCCGACAGCATGTTCTTCGAGCGCGCCCGGATCGAGCTGCAGCACCCCATGTTCTCCGGGATGAGTCTCAAGGGGCTGCTCACGATGACCGGAGCCGACGGGCAGACCGGCCGCGGGCATGACACGATGGTCGCGGGCGAGCGCGGCTACCTGGACAGCGTGCAGTTCTCCGGTCCGCCGGTCGCTCCCTGCGACTGGGACGGCAGCGGGCGGCTGCCGCTCAGCCAGCTCTGGGACGTGCACACCCGCATCGTCGACCTCGACGGCGAAAGCTCGACGATCGAGTACGAGGCGAACGGGGACTGCCTCGTGCCGGTGGCCTTCGTGATCGAAACGCCGGTGCGGTGAAGAGGTCGGCCTCGGGCGGAGCGTGCGCGGGGACGCCGCTGCGGCGTCCCCGCGCGTTTTCGGGGGTCCATCGCGCTCAGGGCGTGCCGTTGCCCGCCGCGAGGGCCGCGAGAGCCGGGCCGAGTTCGACCTCGTAAGGGGGGTCGGCCGGCTCGAGGCTCCTCAGGCGCGCGGGGAGGCGGGCGATTTCGCGAGCCACGCGCTCCCGGATCTCGCCGAGCGTGGGGCCCGCGCCGGGCCGGAGCGGCACGGGCTCGAGGAGCGGCCGGCCGGCGGGCGGGGGGGCCGCCTCCAGCAGCTCGACCACGTCCCGCCCGCCCGGATCTTCCGTCCGGAAAACCTGCTTGCGCCCCGGGAGCGTCGTCTTGCCGCTGGAGAGCTTCCGGCGGGGACGCCCGGCATACTCCACGAGTTTGTAGGCGAACTCGAAAGCCGGCGCGTCCTGCGGCACGGCGAGGCGCGTCCCGACGCCGAACCCGTCGATCGGGGCTCCGCGGCGCACCAGTTCCGCGATCCGGTCCTCGTCGAGCCCGCCGCTGGCGAAGATCCGGACGTCGGACATTCCGGCCGCGTCGAGCTCCCGGCGGCAGCGCCGGGCGAGACGCTCCAGATCGCCCGAGTCGATGCGGACCGCTCGAACCGCGCCCGGTCCGGCCGCCCGGGCCGCTCGGATCGCCCGGCCCAGGCCGCGGATCGTGTCGTAGGTGTCGATCAGGAGCGTCGTGCCGGGGTACAGGCGGGCGAAGGCGCGGAAGGCTTCTTCCTCGCTCTCGTGCGCCTGGACGTAGCTGTGCGCCATGGTGCCGAAGACCGGTATGCCGAGGAGTCGGCCGGCCTGAAGGTTGGAGGTTCCGGCGGCCCCGGCGATGTACGACGAGCGGGCGAGCGCCAGTCCGGCCGACGGCCCGTGCGCGCGCCTCAGGCCGAAGTCCACCACGGTCCGCGGCCGGCCGTCGGCCCGCGCTGCCAGGACGACCCGGACGGCCTTGCTGGCGATCACCGTGTGGGCGTGAATCCGGTTCATCAAGACCGTCTCGACGATCTGGACGTCCGGAAGCGGTCCCCTCACCTCGAGCACCGGTTCCCCCGGGAAAAAGGGGGTTCCCTCCGGAAGGGAGCGCAACGCTCCCCGGAAGCGGTAGCGGGCCAGGTAGTCGAGGAAGCTCTTGCGGAACAGGCCGAGCGAGTCGAGGTACTCGAGGGACGAAGGGTCGAAGGTGAACGCCGCCAGCGACTCGACGGCGGGAGCCAGGCCGGCGAAGAGCAGGAAATTCCGACGTGGCGGCGTGTCCCGGACGAACAGTTCGAAGGCGGCGTCGGCCGTCAGGCCTTCCTCGAGGTAGGCCTGGGCCATCGTCAGCTCGTACAGATCGGTCAGAAGCCCCGTCCCGGCGCGGTGTTCCGCGCTTCCGGTCACGGCCGTCCGTCCAGGATTCGCACGCCGGCAGCCCGGAGTTCCTCGACCGCGCGCTCGCCGTCTCCGGGATGCACCTCGACGGGACGCGTCGCGGAACGCAGGAGGACCGTTTCGAACCCGGCGCGCGCCGCGTCGAGGGCGGTCGCCTTCACGCAGTAGTCGAGGGCGAGTCCGCCGACGAGAACCCGCTTCACGCCCCGCTCGCGCAGCCGCGTTTCCAACCCCGTACCGTCGAAGGCGGAGTAGGCGTCGCGGTCCGGCTGCGTGGCCTTGCTGACGATGACCGCCTCGTCGGGGATCTCCAGGCGGGGATGGAAGGCCGCGCCCGGGGTGCCCGCGATGCAGTGCGGCGGCCACCGGCCGCCGAACGGCTCGAAGCTGCAGTGGTGCGCCGGATGCCAGTCCCGGGACGCGACCACGAGGGCGCCGCCTGCACGGGCCCAGGCGATCCACGCGTTCAGCTCCGGGACGACTTCGTCGCCCGCGGGCACGGGCAGCGCGCCGCCGGGGCAGAAGTCGTTCTGCACGTCGACGACGATCAGGGCATCGTTCGGGCTCGCGGCTTCGGACATCGATAGGCCTCTCGGGCGGGATCGCTGCTCGCTCGCGCGGATTCTATCCCCTGGCCGGTCCGTGTCACCCGTCGATGACGAAAACGTCATCGGCCGTGCCGAAATCGGATGCCGCGCGACAGCCAGCCGAGCCGGCCCTTCTCGGTAGGGCCCCAGAAATCAATCAGTTGACCTGAAGGGCGCGGACTGGCCCGCGACTTGCACGAGGTGCAGGTGCCAGGACGGGCGGGAGACCGTGGGCGCCGGGATGGGCCCGGTGAGCTCGCGGGTCGGGCTCTCCCGTCCGCTCCGTCTTTTTGGGGCCAGGAAACGGCGGCCGCTCAGACTTCCGCTCGCGCCGCCGCCGCGACCGAGCCGCCCCGCACGACCCGTCCCAGCGTCACGGTCAGCAGCCGCCCGGTCGTGAGCGACCGGATCTTGTGGGGCGTTCGGGCGGGGACCACCGTCGAGAGCTGCCGGTCCTTCGAAAGGGTGACCGTCTTCCCGTCCACGGTGACCTCGAACGAACCCTCCACGGCCACCAGGACCTGCGGCACGCTGTGGGCATGGGTGGAGAAGGACGCTTGCGGCACCTTCGCGGTGAGCAGGGCCACCTGATAGCTGCTGTCGGCCGACGTGCTGAGGTGGCGGATGCTGAACTCCGGTGATTCGAACTGGTCCTTCCGCGCCTCGATGAAGGGCTGGCTGAACTCCTCGGTGGGGGTCAGATCGTCGAAGATCGAGTGGAAGTAGTGCCGCGTGTCCTCGGAGGCCCGGGCGCGGTAAGCGGCGAACAGGAGCTCCCGCCGGTCCAGCCCGAGGGCGTCGGCGAGCCGGAGGACCACCCCGTCCCCCGGGATCTTCCCGTCGTTTTCGATCTGGACGATGTAGGGCTGGGTGACGCCCACCTTCTCCGCGAGTTGCTTCTTGTTCAGATTGAGTTGCTCGCGGTGCACGCGAATGATCTCGGAAAACTCCATGGGCGGAATCCTCTCCCCGCGGTCGAACCGATGCCGGCGAACGGACCGCAAGACACGAAATAGTTTGCCAACAATATTCAGTTAGGTCAAGCCAGTCCGCCCGAGCGGGCGAACCAGTCGAGCGGCCTCCCCTCGCGCAGCAGGGCCGCCAGCCGCTCGATCACCGGCCCCGGCGGGACCTCCCCCCGGGGTATGCGGACCTCCTCCTCGAGCCGCCGCACGAAGGCCTCGAGCGGCGGGGAGGTGCGGAGTGGGCGCCGGTGGTCGAGGCCCCGGACGGCGGCCAGCAGCTCGATCGCGATCAGGGTCTCCAAGCGCTCGACGACGCCCCGGAGCTTCCGGGCCGCCCAGGGAGCCATCGAAACGTGGTCCTCCTGGAGGGCCGAGGTCGGGATCGTGTCGGCGCAGGCGGGATGGGCGAGCGTCTTGCACTCCGAGGCGAGGGCGGCCGCCGTCACCTGCGCCATCATCAGGCCGGACTCCAGCCCCGGCCGCCGGGCCAGGAACGGAGGAAGGCCGGAGACCAGCGGGTTGACGAGGCGGTCGATCCGCCGCTCGACGATCCCCGCCATTCCGGCGAGGGCCGCGGAGGCGTAATCCGCTGCGGCGGCGACCGGGGCGGCGTGGAAATTGCCGGCGGAGACGATCGCTCCGTCCTCGGCGAACACGAGCGGGTTGTCGGTCGACGCGTTGATTTCGATCGACAGCACCCTCCTGAGCTCGGCGAGCGCGTCGCGCGCGGCGCCATGCACCTGTGGGGCGCACCGGAGCGAGTAGGCGTCCTGCACCGCTCCGCAGTCGGCGTGCGATCGCCAGATCTCGCTTCCCTGGAGCAGCCGGTAGAGGTTGCCGGCCGAGGCCATCTGCCCGGCGTGGGGACGCGCCCGGTGAACCCGTGGGTCGAAGGCCCGCCACGTTCCGGCGAGGGCATCGATCGACAGCGCGGCCGAGACGTCGGCCAGCCGCACCGCGCGCTCCGCCCGGACCAGGGCGAGCAGGGCGACCGCGCTCGAGAACTGGGTGCCGTTGACCAGCGCCAGCCCCTCCCGCGGCCCGAGCCGAAGGCGGTCCAGTCCGGCGCGCTCCAGCGCCGTGGCGGCGCGCAGGCGGCGGCCGCCGGCGCGCACGTACCCCTCGCCGATCAGCGCGAGTGCGACGTGGGCGAGCGGGGCCAGATCGCCGCTCGCCCCGACCGAGCCGGACTCGGGAACCACCGGCAGGAGGTCGTTCTCGATCAGGTCGAGGAGCCGGCGGGCCAGCAACGGGCGCACGCCGCTGTGCCCCCGCGCGAGCGCGTTGGCCCGCAGCAGCAGGAGAGCTCGGGTCGTCGGCCCGTCCGCCTCCCGCCCCACGCCCGCGGCATGCGAGCGGACGAGGTTCCGCTGGAGACGCTCGAGCGCCTCCTTCGCGATCTTCACGTTCTTCAGGTGTCCGAAGCCGGTGTTGACGCCGTAGACGACGCGGCCCTCGGCGAGAGCCCGATCGATGACCGCCTTCGAGGCCCGCATCCGGCGCTCCGCCTCGGCGGTGAGCTTCGCCGCGGCACGCCCGCGCGCCACCGCCTCGACGTCCTCGACGGTGAGGGAACGGCCGTCCACGCGGACCGTCCGGCGCCGCGTCACCGTCCCGCCCCCGCCGCCTTCGCCGCGCCGAGCAGGAGGAGGCCGGCCGCGACGAGGAGGAAGCCGAGAACGCGCAGCCGTCCCTCCTCCTGCGCGGCCAACCACGCCGCTGCCCGGCGGGACGCTCCCGGTGCGGCGAGGTAGGGAAGCCCCTCCAGCAAGCAGGCCAGCGCAAGGGCGCTCAGGAACAGCGGCATCTTCGATCTCCCGGTGGTCCCGATGATCATGCCCGATTCCGGAGCCCCCTGGCGAGCGACGGAGCGCCGCGACGGCCCGCCGCGGGCGGGGTGTATACTCCGGCGCTTTCGGCCGCGCCCCGCCGGCGCCCGCCGGAGCCCTGGTGACCCATGCCGAACCTCGCCGTCATCGGTGGCCAATGGGGGGACGAGGGGAAGGGGAAAGTCGTCGATCTCCTCGCCCCGGCCTTCGCCGTCTGCGCTCGGTACCAGGGCGGGCCGAACGCCGGCCATACCGTGGCCTTCGGGGGACGGACCTTCGCGCTGCACCACGTTCCCTCGGGAATCTTCCGAGGGGTCGAGTGCGTCATCGGCGCCGGGGCGGTGCTCGATCCCGAAAGGTTGAGCGAGGAGCTCGAGCTTCTCGACCGCGCCGGCGTTTCTTACCGGAACCGCCTCCGGATCTCCGGGCGGGCGCATGTGATCCTCCCGATCCATCGCGCTCTCGACGCCGCGATCGAGGAGCGCCTGGGCCCTTCCGCCATCGGCACCACCCGGCGCGGGATCGGCCCGGCCTACGCCGCCCGGGTGCAGCGGTGGGGCGTGAGGGTCGCCGACCTGTTGGAGCCCGAGGTCTTCGCGGACCGGATCCGGCGTCTGCTGGCCGTGGGGGAGGGGGCCCTGCTCGCGGGGCTGGGGCAGGCGCCGCCGAGCGAGGAGGAGCTGATCGCCTGGGCGGAGGCGTGGCGGCCGAGATTGGCTCCCCTGGTGGAGAACGTCGCCGCCCGATTGCAGCGCGCGCTCGACGAAAAACGGCCCATCCTGTTCGAGGGAGCGCAAGGGGCGCTGCTCGATCTCGGCCACGGCACCTATCCCTACGTGACCTCCTCCACCACGCTCGCCGGCGGAATCCCGGCGGGGTTGGGGATTCCGCCGCGCGCGGTCGAGCGCGTGCTCGCCGTGGTGAAGGCCTACGTGACGCGCGTCGGGTCGGGGCCGTTTCCCACCGAGGCCGAGGGGGAAGCGGGGGATCGGCTCCGCCGGCGGGGCCGGGAGTACGGCACCACCACCGGCCGGCCCCGTCGCTGCGGCTGGTTCGATGCGGTGGCCGCGCGCTGGGCGGCGAAGTTGAACGGGGCCGATGCGGTGGCACTGACGAAGTTCGACGTTCTGGCCGGGGTCGACCCGCTGCGGATCGCGGTGGCCTACGAGCTGGACGGCGGGCGGCTCGACGAGCCGCCCCTGTCGAGCCGGGATCTGGCGCGGGTCCGGCCCGTGTACGAGGAACTTCCGGGGTTCAGCGAACCGATCGGAGAGGTCCGCGACATCGAGGCGCTGCCGCGGGCGGCGCGCCGCTTCCTCGATCGGGTGGAAGAGCTCTGCGGATGTCCCATCGGGCTGATCTCCGTCGGCCCGGACCGCGGGCAGACCATCGCCGTCGACACGGTCCTGGCGGCCGCCGGAATCGAACCGCCGCGGGAGGACCACCGATGAGCGCAACGGAAGATCGGCAGGCCTGCGCCCTTTGCCGGAACCGGGACGAGGCCGACGCGGCCGCGGCCCTGCTGTCAGCGGAAGGGATCGACGTCGAGATCGCCGCTCCGGGAGAGCGCTATCACGGGCTCCCGCCGGGCTGCTGGGAGGTGCGAGTCCCCGGCACCCAGGCGGCGCGGGCGCGGGCGCTCCTGGACGAGCGCGCACGGCGCGGGATCGCGGGCGAGGGCGCCGCCCCGGGTCCGGACGCGCGTTGAGCGGAGCGGCCCGGTGTGTATAGTTCTTCCGGGCCGTTAGCTCAGTTGGTAGAGCAGCTGACTTTTAATCAGCGGGTCGCAGGTTCGAGTCCTGCACGGCTCACCAGGTCCCTCCGAGCCCGCTCCGCCGCTCCGGGGCTTCGTTGACACCGGACGGAGGGGCGGGATACGATCCACGGTCCCTCTGCAGCCCTTCCCGACCGGCCCGCGGCGGACGGTGTGGGGACCAGCGGGCGTCTCGCGTCCTTCGCGGAGGAACGACATGGCATTCGACGGCGCGTCCCTTGTCTGGCTCAACGGCGAGCTGATTCCCTGGTCCGACGCGAAGATCCACGTTTGTTCCCACGTGGTGCACTACGGTTCTTCCGTCTTCGAAGGTGCGCGCTGCTACAAGACGAAACGGGGGCCGGCCGCCTTCCGGCTGCGGGAGCATATCCGGCGACTTCTCGACTCGGCGAAGATCTACCGGATGTCGCCGCCGTACGGCGAGGAACAGCTTTGCCGGGCCGTCCTCGACACCATCCGCGCCAACGAGCTCGAGGAGTGCTACATCCGGCCGATCATCTACCGTGGCTTCGGAACGCTCGGGGTCAACCCGGGCGGCTGCCCGGTCGAAACCGCGATCGCCGTCTGGAAGTGGGGTGCCTACCTCGGTGAGGAGGCGCTCAACGAGGGGGTCGACGTCACCGTCTCCACCTGGACGAGGATGTCGCCCAACACCTTCCCCGCGATGGCCAAGTCCGGCGCGAACTACATGAACTCCCAGCTGATCAACATCGAGGCTCGGGAACGCGGGTTCATGGAAGGGATCGCCCTGACCCCGGAGGGGCTCGTCAGCGAAGGGTCGGGCGAGAACGTGTTCGTCGTCTGGCGGGGACGCATCCTCACGCCCCCGCTCGCCGCCTCGATCCTACCCGGGATCACGCGCGACACCGTCATCACCCTGGCGCGGGAGCTGGGCTATACGGTGGAAGAGCAGCAGATCCCGCGGGAGATGCTCTACGTGGCCGACGAGGTCTTCTTCACCGGATCGGCCGCGGAAATCACGCCGATTCGCTCCGTCGACCGAGTTCCGGTCGGGACGGGCCGCCGCGGGGAAGTGACGAAACGTCTCCAAGAAGCCTTCTTCGCGGTGATCCGGGGCGAGGACGACCGGCACACCGACTGGCTGACTCCGGTCAACGGCTGAGGCGGAACCGCTTCAGCGGGCCGCCAGGTGCGTCAACTTCCGGGCGAGTTCTCCCCGCCCGGGCTCCGCGACCACCGCGGCCGCACCCGCCGCCGACAGATCGGGCGGGAGCGCGGCGCCGGCCGCATCGGTGAGCGCGATGACGGGGGCGCCTTTCGCCAGGTGCGCGAGGCCGCCGAGGCCGGGTGTGCCGCCTCCCACGTCCACGACGACCGCCGCCGGCGGTTCCGCGGTCTCGAGGAGCACCCTGGCGCGGTCGACGTCGGGGGCTCGGCGCGGCGAGAAGCCGCCGAGCCGGATCTCCTGCTCGATACCCGCGGCCCGCACGCTGTCCCGGGCCAGAAGAAGGACCCACGCCGGCACGGCCCACCTCCCCGGCGGAGCGTGCCTCCCGGGCCGAGGCTTGCCGCCGGTTCGAGCCGAAGCCTACATTGCCGGGGAAGGCCGAGCCAAGCCCGGACGACCGGCGAAAGTGCCCACGGCGAGACCGCCTCCCGACCCCGGCGGGCCGGGACGTCCCGCCGCGGGGCGCTTTTCGGTCCGGGGCAGAGGTGGGACTCCATGCACATCAACGACCTGCTGAAAGCGGCGGCGGAGCGGGGCGCTTCGGACCTGCACCTGAAGGTCGGCTCGCATCCGGTGATCCGCGTCGACGGCCGGCTCCAGGCTCTCACGCAGCACCCGCGCCTGATGCAGGAAGACACGATCGCCATGGCGTTCTCGATCATGACGGCGCGCCAGAAGCAGCGCTTCAAGGAGCAGCTCGAGCTCGACATGGCTTACTCCGTCCCCGGCCTCGGCCGATTCCGCGTCAACGTCTTCCAGCAGCGAGGAACCGTCGGCCTCGTGCTCCGCGTGATCCCGGTGAAGATCAAGAACATCAGGGAGCTGATGCTTCCACCGGTCATCGAGCAAATCGCGGACGAGCGCCGCGGGCTCGTGCTGGTCACCGGCGCGACCGGGTCGGGGAAATCGACCACGCTCGCTGCGATGATCGACTACATCAACTCCACCCGGACCGACCACATCATCACGATCGAGGATCCGATCGAGTACCTCCACCGGGACAAGAAATCGCTCGTGAACCAGCGCGAGGTCGAGGTCGACACGAAGGGGTTCTCCACGGCGCTGCGCTCGGCCCTGCGACAGGATCCGGACGTGATCCTCGTCGGCGAGATGCGAGACCGGGAGACGATCGAAACCGCGCTCACCGCGGCGGAGACCGGGCATCTGGTCCTGTCCACCCTTCACACCCTCGATGCAACCGAGACGATCAACCGGATCGTCGCCGTCTTCCCGCCCCATCATCAGAAGCAGATCCGGATCCAGGTGGCCTCCGTGCTCAAGGCCTGCATCTCGATGCGTCTCGTCAACCGCGCGGACGGGAAGGGCCGGGCGCCCGCGGTCGAGGTGTTGCGCGCCACCCCGTACATCAGGGAGTGCATCGAGAACAAGGACAAGACGAAGATGATCCGCGACGCCATCGCCGCGGGAACCTCGCAGTACGGGATGCAGACGTTCGACCAGTCGCTCTACCAGCTCTGGTCGCAGAAGATCATCACCCGCGAGGAAGCGCTGGCCCGTGCCACCAACCGGGACGAGCTGAGGCTCCGGATGGAGGGCATCGAATCCACCGCCGCGGCGGCACGGAACGAGATGCAGGCGACGCTCGCCGGGGAGGTCGAGACCCCCGCCGCGGTTCCCGGCCTCACCCGGCTCGGCGACGACGACCCGTTCGGAGGAGGCGGCCGCTTCTGAACGGCGCTCCCGGCGCGCCGCGCGCGGTCCGGCCGGGGCTGGTCTATCCTTCCCGGGATGGCGGGCGATGCGGGAGATGCATGGCGGGACGCTCTCCGGATGCTGGCGGCTCGCCCGCTGACCGAAAGGGAGGTGCGCCGCCGCCTCGCCCGTCGCGGCCACGCTCCACGGGAGGTGGAAGAGGTTCTCCGGCGCCTGGCGGAGCTGCGCTTCGTCGACGACGAACGGCTCGCCTATAATCTCGCCCAGCGCCGTGCCGAGGAAGCGCGGCGCGGGCCGCGGCGGGTGCGGGAGGAGTTGCTCCGGCGCGGAGTGCCCGCGGAACTCGCCGAGCGCGCCGTCCGGAACGCTTTCCCCAGCGGTACGGAGGAAGAGCTGCTCGCACGCGCGGTGCGGCGCCTCGCGGGCCGCGGCGGGGTTCCCGGTGATCGGCGCGGGCGGGAGCGCCTCGCGCGCCGCCTGATCCGGCGTGGATTCCCGACCGAGGCGGTCCTGAGGTGGCTCGAGTCGGCCGCCCCCCAGGAGGGGGGTGGCGAGGATGTGTGATGATGCGTTCCGATGAGGTCAGGCGGACGTTCCTCGAGTTCTTCGTCGAGCGCGGGCACCAGCTCGTTCCCAGTTCCCCCCTGGTCCTTCCCTCCGATCCGACGCTCCTGTTCGCGAACGCCGGGATGAACCAGTTCAAGGAGGTGTTCCGGGGGCGCGAGACGCGGCCGTACCGGAGGGCGACCTCGTCGCAGAAGTGCCTGCGCGTGTCCGGCAAGCACAACGACCTCGAGGAAGTCGGCCGCACGCCGAGGCACCACACCTTCTTCGAGATGCTGGGGAACTTCTCGTTCGGCGACTATTTCAAGGAAGAGGCCACCGCCTGGGCTTGGGAGCTGATCACCGGGCCCTTCGGACTTCCCGCCGATCGGCTGTGGGTGACCGTCTTCGCGGGAGACGAGGAGTTCCCCGCGGACGAGGAGGCGGCCGCCCTCTGGCGGGACCGCGTCGGCGTCCCCGCCGGCCGGATCGTCGCCCTCGGCCGCAAGGACAACTTCTGGCAGATGGGGGACACCGGCCCGGCGGGGCCCTGTTCCGAGATCCTCTTCGACCTTCACCCCGAACGGGGTGCCGGCGACCCGGCGAGCGACCCGGAGCGGTTCCTCGAGCTGTGGAATCTCGTCTTCATGCAGTACGACCTGCAACCGGGCGGCGGCAGCCGGCCGCTTCCGGCACCCTCGATCGACACGGGAGCGGGGCTCGAGCGCCTCACCGCGGTGCTCCAGGGCAAGTCGAGCAACTACGACACCGACCTGTTCCAGCCGATCATCCAGTCGGTCGCGCGCGAGGCGGGGGTGGAATACGGAACCGACCCGGCGAAAGACGTCTCCCTGCGGGTGATCGCCGATCATCTCAGGGCGATCACCATGCTGGTGGCCGAGGGGGTGATCCCGGGGCCGGAGAAGCGGGGCGCCGTGGTCCGCCGGATCATGCGGAGGGCCCTGCGCCACGGGCGGCTGCTGGGCCTGCCGGCGCCGTTCCTGCACCGCCACGTGGCGTCCGTCGTCGACGTGCTGGGGGAGCCCTTCCCGGAGCTGAAGGAGGCGCTTCCCGTCGTCGAGCGCGTGACGCGGGCCGAAGAGGAGCGCTTCGAAAGGACACTGGCCGACGGCTTCGAGCGCCTGGAGCGGGCGATCGAGGAGCTCCTGCGGGAGGGGAGGCGGGAGCTGTCCGGCGAGGAGGCGTTCGTCCTCGAGAGCGAGCGGGGGCTCCCGCTCGATCTGATCGAGGATGCGCTCCAGGAGAGGGGACTCGGCCTCGACCGCCGGGGGTACGAAGAGGCGCGGCGGCGGCACGCGGAGAGGTCCCGTTCGCGCGCGACGGGCGGGGAAGAAGAAGATCCCGGCCGGCTTCCCCACCTCCAGCCGCTGGCGGGGCGCTGCCGGTTCGTCGGCTACGACACGCTGCGATGCGAGGCGTCGCGCGTGCTCGCCCTGTTCCAGGACGGCAAGCCGGTCGAGCGGCTCGAGGCCGGTTCGCGCGGCCAGGCGGTTCTCGACACGACGCCGTTCTACGCGGAGAGCGGCGGCCAGGTCGGTGATCGGGGCCGGCTGACCGGGGGAGCGGTGAGGGCGCGCGTGCTCGACACCCGCTCGCCCCTTCCCGGCGTCATTCTCCACGAGGTCGAGGTCGACGCGGGCGTGCTCGATCGCGGCCAGATCCTCGTGGCGGAGGTCGATCCGGCCCACAGGGCCGGCGCCCGGCGCCACCATACCGCCACCCACATCCTGCACGCGGCGCTGAGGCGGGTCCTGGGAACGCACGTGCGCCAGGCCGGATCGCTCGTCGCCCCGGGCCGCCTGAGGTTCGACTTCAGCCACTTCGAGGCGGTCCCGCCCGAGGCGGCGGAGGAGATCGAGGCTCTCGCCAACGAGGTGGTGATGCAGGACCTTCCCGTCGAGACGGAAGAGATGCCCCTCGAACGCGCGCTCGCCAGCGGTGCCCTGGCGTTCTTCGGGGACCGCTATGCGGAACAGGTCCGGGTCGTCGGCATCGGGGAGTTCAGCCGGGAACTGTGCGGGGGCACCCACGTGGCGCGGACCGGGGAGATCGGTCCGCTCCTGCTCCTCGCGGAGCGGGGCGTGGCGGCCGGCGTGCGGAGGATCGAGGCGGTGGCGGGTCCCGAGGCGCTGGCCCGCATCCGGCGTGACCGCGCCACGCTGGCCGAAGCGACCCGCCGCGTGGGGACCTCGCGCGAGGAGCTCCTCGAGGGGCTCGAGCGGAAGATGGAGGCGCTCAGGAGGCTCCAGCGGGAGATCGATCGGTTGCGGCTCGAAAGGGCGCGGGAGGGCGCCGCGCAGGGGGCCGAGCGGGAGGTCGACGGCATCCGGGTGATCGCGCGCCGCGTGGACGAGCTGACGCGGGCGCAGCGGCGGGATCTCGCCGACAGCCTCCGCCACGGGGGCGGCCGGGGCGCCGTGGTGGTCGTCGGGGCGGAAGAGGGCGGCAAGGCCGCCCTGGTGGTCGCCGTGACCCCCTCCCTGGCGGGCCGGGTGGATGCCCGCGAGGTGGTTCGCCGGCTCGGTCCGATCGTGGGCGGGGGGGGCGGCGGTCGCCCCGACCTGGCGGAAGCCGGGGGCCGCCGGCCGGACAGGATCGACGAGGCGCTCGCGCGGGCGCCGGACGCGGTCCGGGAGATCCTCGGAGGCGCGAGCTGACGGGGGCCTTGCCGGTCCCTATCCATATACAGAGATGACCCACCGTGGCCGCCGGATTCCGCTCGCCCTTCCGGTCGTCCTGGCGCTCGCCTTCGCGGCCGGGCCGGAAGAGCTCCTCGCGGGAGCGGGACGGGACCCGATCGGCCCCCCCTACCAGCGGCTCATCGAGCGGGTGGCCCGGCGGCACGGCCTCGACCCGCGGCTTCTCGCCGCCCTGGTCGAAGAGGAGTCGGCCCGGGAACCGGGGGCGGTGAGCCGGGCGGGCGCCGTCGGGCTCGCCCAGCTCATGCCCGAGACCGCCCGGCGGTTCGGGGTGGCCGACCCCTCCGATCCCGAGGAGAACCTGGAGGGGGGAGCGCGCTACCTCCGGTGGCTCCTCGACCGGTACGCCGGAGACGTGGTCCGGGCGCTGGCGGCCTACAACGCCGGGGAGGGGGCGGTCGACCGGTTCGGCGGCGTCCCGCCCTATCCCGAGACGCGGCGCTTCGTCCGGCAAGTGCTCCGGCGGGCCGGGCTGGCCGCGGGCCGGAGGCGGGCCCCCGCCGCGGCCCGGCTGCTCAGGGCGCCGGACGGGACGCCGGTCATCACCAACGCGCCGGGGGAGTGAGGCGGGCGGCCGGACTGGACGCTTCTTGAGGTGTTCCGGTCCGGTTTGAATCACCGGAATCCCGCTCCGGGCGCGGATTTTCCCCTTGACACCCCCTCGCATCGTCGTACTTTCCGACCGGATCGGAGCCGCCGGAGCCCCCGGCGGTTCCGGGAACGGACGATTGACGTCAAGGACACCGAGGCATTCGGAACGCACCTCGGCCCTTGGGAACGGGGCGGGGGTGCCGTGCATGGTAACGACGAGTTCCAGAAAGGGGGTCGGTAAGTCGAGCCAGGCGTGGTAGAAGCACGGCAACAACTGGTAGGTAGAGAGAAGTTCGGAGCCCAACAGTACCGACACGGAAAAGGAGCCATTCAATGAGGAAGCTTGCCTTCACCGCTTTCATCGCGGCGGTGGTGCTCT
>RFHH01000002.1 GCA_003696075.1 Acidobacteriota bacterium | reverse complement strand
GCGGCTCGTCCGGCGCGACGATCCGGGAACGCGCCCCGCCCCACAGGGCGATCAGCCCCGGCGCGTGCTCGGCGACCTCCTCCCAGCGCACGCGGCTCGTCCCCTTCGGGCAGCGCAGCCGGCCGCGCGTGACGAGCCGGCAGAGGTTGGCGTAGCCGCGCCGGTCCTGCGCCAGCAGCAGCAGCGTCGAGCCGTCCTCGAGCGTCACCTCGGAACCGGCGATCAGCTTCACCCCCTGCGTGCGCGCCTCGAGATGCGCGCGCACGAGGCCCGGCACGCCGTCGCGGTCGGTGACCGCGAGTGCCGGCAGGCCGAGTTCGGCCGCCCGGGCGACCAGCTCTTCCGGGTGCGAGGCCCCCTCGAGAAAGGAGAAGTTCGTCTTGCACCACAGCGGCACGTAGGGGGAGGGCGCCGCCCCACCGGTTCGCGCCGCCGCCGGCCTTTCAGAGGACATGGCCGTGCAGGAACCAGCGGCGCTGCGGCCGGTCGTAGTAGACCCACAGCAGATCGCCGCGGCGGGTCTCCGCGAAGTGGTACTCGCGGTGGATCGGCTTCCGCCACCAGCCGCCGGAGACGACGTAGGGCCCGATGAAGCGCGTCACCGCCCCGTGGCCGGCGCCGCGGATCAGCCAGCCGTCGTCGCGGAGGTGGTGGGGGCGGGGCGGGAGCGCCTGCGGGGCGCGCTCGATGTCGCGGACGAGCGTCATCGGGGGCATCGCCCCGGCTTCCTGTCCGGAGGGATCCCGCCGGCGCACGCTCGGAAAGCGCTCGAGCGGCTCCCACAAAAAGCGCGCCTCCGGCAGGTGGCCCTCGGCGAGCCGGGCGCGCGCGACCGCCGCCTCGCCGAACTCGGCGCGCACCCGGGCGAGGGCGCGGCTCGCCGCGCGGGGATCGCGGCGCGGGTTGTCGGCGAACAACCGGAGCTGCGCCGGCGTCGCCGGCCGGCCGCGCGCGGTGAGTGCGATCTCCGCCACCCCCGAAGGAAGGCAGCAGCTCGCCAGCCGCAGCCGCGTCAGCTCGAGGATCTGCGCGGCGTCGAGCGTCGGGGCGGCCGGGCGGACCTCCTCGCGCCGCACGCCGCCGGCATCGAGCTTCAGCTCGATCGCGAGCCGCACGAGCGCCTGCCCGCGTGTCGCCAGCTCGGCCAGCAGCGGATCGAGCAGGCGCTTGACGAGGAACAGCAGCCGCTCGAGGTCGCCCTCCGGATGATCCAGCTCGGCGCGCCGGACGAGCGGCTCCCGCGGCGGCGCCGGCGCGAGCGGGGCCCACGCGGCGCCGGAGGCGAGGCGGTGCAGGCGGTGCGCCTCGTCGCCGAAGCGCTCGAACAGCCCGCCCGCCGGCAACTCGAGGAAAGCGCCGACCGTGCGCACGCCGAGCCGGTCGAGCGCCTCCCGCAGCGCCGGATCGATCCGGAGGTGCGCGAGGGGGACGTGCCGGACCTGATCCTGCTCCGCCCCCGGATCGGCGAAGACGAGCACCTCCCGCCCGAGCCGTGTGGCGGCGTAGGTGCCGAAGCGCGTGAAGCCGACGGCGATGCGCGCGCGGAAGCCGATCTCGCGCAACGCCTGCACGATGCGGCGCGCCCACAGCAGCAGCGACGGCTGCAGCCGCTCGAGCCCGCCGGCGTCGAGCCAGAACAGCCCCGGCTCGCCGGCGCTCGGCTCGACGTGCGGCGAGAAGCGCTGCAGGCGCCGCGTCAGCCGGCGGACGGCGCTTTCGATCTCGGCGCGCTCCACGACACCGGCGCGGAGATCGCCGTCGATCGCGAGCGCCGCGGCGTAACGCATCCCGGGCAGGATCCGCGCGCGCCGCGCGCGCTCGTCAGCCCACAGGATCCTCCCCTGGGGATGGTCGCGATCGACGACCGCCACCGGCCGGCCGGCCCACTCCGGGTGCCGCTTCACCAGGAGCTGCAGCGGCAGCGCCGGGACGTCAACGCAGGCCAGCCGGTCCACGGCAGAGCTCCTCGTGCCGCCAGCCGGGACCGCGCCGCTTGTCCTTGAGCACCCGGAGCCGGCAGGCGAAGCGCGCGGCCCCTTCCTCCGGGACGGATTCCGCCGGCCCCTCGACGCGGCGGCGGAGGGCTTCCCCCCGGAACGAGACGAGGGAGCCGACCGAGGGAGCGTCGGCCGGCTTCTCGGTGAGGATCAAAACGGCGATGTCGTGGGTGCGGGCGAGGCCGGCGAGGCGCGATTGCAGGGCGGGAGGAACGGCGGGGTCGATGCCGATCAGGTCGACCACCAGCAGCCCGAACGCACCCGAGCGCGCGAGCTGCGCCGCCGCGCGGGCGGCCTCCTGCGCATCGCCGACGAAGATCACCGGCAGCGCCGACAGGTCGACCCCGCTCGCCGCCGCGTCGGGGGGATAGAAGCTGCTCCGCCGGTGCGAGACCCAGGCGGCCGGCTCCCCCAGCGCCTGCGCCTCGCGCACCAGGAGGAACGCCAGCGTGAGCTGCGCCGCCGCCCCGAGGCCGGACAGCTCCGCCAGCCGGCCGGAGAGTTCGTCGAGCGTCCAGGCCGGAGCGCCGGCCGGGCGCGTCCCCTCCCGGTAGCGGCTCGCGCGCCAGACGAGCGCCGCGAGGTCCGGGAGGGCGGGATCGCGGAGCGGACCGGCGGCCATCGGTCAGCCCTCCCCGCCCGGCCGCTCGACGAGCGGGGGCGCCTCGAGGTAGCGCCGGACCTCCACCACCCTGCCGAGGATCCTGAGCGCCCCCGGCGGGGGGACGATCGGCTCGTAGGCGGGGTTCTCCGGGCAGAGCACCCAGCGGCCGCGCCGGAGCCGGAGCCTCTTGACCGTCGCCTCTTCGTCCGCGATCCCCTCGACCGCGGCGACGACGATGTCGCCCGGGTCGGCGCTCGGCTGGCGGCGGACGATCAGGATGTCGCCGGGGAGAATCCCCGCCCCGACCATGCTGTCGCCGCGGACCCGGAGGGCGAACAGCTCCCGCCCGCCGGAGGAGGGAGCGGCGACCGGGAGGTAGCCCTCCGGGTCCTCGATCGCGGCGGCGAGGGCGCCCGCCGGCACCCGGCCGACGAGCGGGACGAGCCGCGCCGGCCGCGGCGCCCGGCCCGGCGGCAGCCGGTAGCCGCGGGCGCGCCCCGGCTGCTTGACCAGCCGGCCCTCGCGCACCAGCGCCTCGAGCTGGCTCCGCGCCGACTCGACCGACCGGAAGCCGAACGCCCGCTGCACCTCGCGGATCGTCGGCGGCGCGCCCGCCTCCAGCCGCTCGCGCACGAAGCGGTAGATCTTCTCCCGGGTCTCGCCGGGCGGCGTGTGGGCCATTCTCGCTTTCCTCGCGACGGAAGCCACGATAGCAGACAAATGTCTGCCAAGCAAGCCGAGCACCGGCGATGCAGCAACGGAGGCTGGACCGCCCGCCAGAAAGGCCCGGAGCGAGGGCCGGCCGCTCATGCGAGCAGAAGTGCATCCCCAATGGTGCGCTGGCCCGCCGAACTCGTTGGAAGATCCGATGTTCCGGTCCCGGATGGATCGGCGCCGAGGATCGGGCCGAAGTGCCCGTCTCTCCTCGAGCTGCGCGGCGTTTCGCACCGTCGAGGGAGCACCGCCCATGCGAGCCGCGAGGGCCGATCACGCGAAGCTCGCTCCCGTCCCGCACGAGCCCGCATCGATCACGCATCGGGTTTCGTAGGGGAACGCCGCGCCCGGGCGATGCAACCGATCGGAGGTGCATCCCCAATGATGCGTTTTCGCATCCGAGCCGCTGAGCGCCCGGAGGTTGCGGTCTCGATTGGCGCAACGCCCGCGAGATCGGAGAGAAACCTCTATCTGACACCGAGTCGCGACACGATTCGCAACATCGAGGGTGCACCTCCCAACCGATCGGAGGTGCATCCTTGCGCGAAACGACGTGCGAGCGATTGGGGGCCAAGCACTTGCGGCATTGTCCCGGCGCCCGCTCGGAGGCTCGCTCAAGAGTCCCTGTAGATCAGCGGGTTGGCGGGACAAGCGAACCCACGGGGGAACACCTTTCGCAGTTTGGGGATCGGTGCGACCGCAGAAAGCAGCGCACCGGTCGCCAGGGTGGTTCCGGGAGCGGGAGCGCCCGGGGGACGCGTCAGAGGTCTCCTCGCTCCAGGATCCCGAACAGGAGGGCGCGCGAGCGCCGGACGAACTCGCCCGGTCCGAGCGATTTGGACCACACGCCCGCCGCGCCGAGGACCTCCGCCTCGGCGCGCACCTCCGGGCTGTCGAATGCCGTCAGCAGGACGATCGGCGTCCGCGGGTGGCGGTCACGGAGCCAGGAGATCAGCTCGAGACCGCCGCGATCGGTGCGCGGTCCGAAGCAGAGGTCGGTGATGACGAGATCGGGCCTCCTCCGCTCGATGCGGCGGCGTGCCTCTTCGACCGTGGCCGCCGTTTCGACCTTCACATCCGGAGCGCCGAGCAGCGCGGGGAGCGCCGCGAGGACCGCCTCGTCGTCATCGATGACGAGGACGGTCCTCACGGGCATCCCGCTCGGCCCTTCCCTCGCGCCAACCCGGCGCTTCGGCACATCGTCACGAACGATCACGGGCCGTTTCCTCGCGGCGCGCACCGCCAACCAGCGCGAGCATCGGAGCGGTTTTGGTGGAGTCCGAGACCGCGGCTCCGCACTGCCGGCGACACGTTCTGCCGCGGATCCCGCGGCACGACGGGCGGTGGAATCGTTCGGAGATCCCCACTGTGATGCCGGCGCGTGCCGAAGTCGGACACCGGTCCACCGCTGGGGTGTGGCGGTTCCACCAGGCCGGTGCCGGGCCGCCCGAGCGCCGGCGGGGGCGGGCGCAGCGGGAACCGTACCGAAATGACCGCTCGCCGCTGTTCCCCCTCCCCGCGAGCGACCTTCCCTCGGCCATCATCAGCGCGGCATCAGCAGCACGCGGATCGTGCCGGTGCCCGCGTCGAGCGGTTCGAGCGCCTTGCCGAGGACCGTCCCCGGGACGATCTCCATCGCGCGCATCGCGTGCCCGGGCGTCGGC
>RFHH01000001.1 GCA_003696075.1 Acidobacteriota bacterium | reverse complement strand
CGCGACGCACTCGGGATCGGGGGTGCGGCGGAGGGAGAGACCGTGCGGGTGCCGCTGGAGGGGCCGGGGCGGCTCGACGCGAGCCTCCTCGACGCGCGCCGCACGTTCGACCGCCTAGTCGAGCGGTACGCGCCCGACGCGGAGACGCGGCGCCGGATTCTCGCGAGCCCGTTCTACGCGAGGCTCGCGGGGCATCTCGCCGGCGTGCTCGAGTACATGGCGGTCGAGCGCCTCTACGAGGTGCACCGCGAAGGCGGCTACGACCGCATCGTCCTCGACACCCCTCCCACGGCGCAGGCGCTCGACTTTCTCGACGCGCCGCGGCGAATCGTCGCCTTTCTCGACAGCCGCGCGCTCGAGCTGGCCCTCGGAGACTGGTTCGATGCCGAGGGGCGGCTCGTGCTCGGCCGCCGCCTGCGGCGCGTCGCGAGGCCGGTCGAGGCCTGGCTCGACCGCGTGGTCGGACTCGACCTCGTCCGGGACGTATGGGAGTTTCTTCGTGCGTTCCGCCCCCTCTACGAGGGTTTCCGCCGCCGCGCCAGGGAAGTCCAGGAACTTCTCGCCTCGGACCGGACCGGGTTCATCCTGATCGCCGGTCCGGGCCCGGATCGGGTGGCCGACACCCTCTTCTTCGCCAGGGCGCTGGTCGAGCGCGGACTTTTCCTGAGCGCGGTCGTGGTGAACAGGGTCCATCCGAAAGTGCCGGATCCCCCGACCCCCGCCGATCCGCCGGGACGCGCGCTGATGAGGTTCCTCGGGGATCGGGACGCGACCGGCCTGGAGCAGTTGCGCAGCCTGCTCGATGGGCGCGCCCCCGTGGTCGCCCTCCCGGAACTTCCGGAAGAGCCGGGCGGTCTCGGAGGACTGGAACGCATCCTCCGCGGACTGGCGTGACGAGCGCGCGAGCCCCCGCTTCCGGGCGCGCCCGGCTGCAGCCGTCCCCGCGAGAGGTCCCCGGACCATCTCCGGCCGCCGGAGGGCCGGGCCGAA
The DNA here is from genome assembly GCA_003696075.1 of Acidobacteriota bacterium. Taxonomy (NCBI): domain Bacteria; kingdom Pseudomonadati; phylum Acidobacteriota; species Acidobacteriota bacterium. The sequence continues at coordinate 20,715 of RFHH01000001.1, read as the reverse complement.
CACCGGGACCGCCGGCGAGGTGGACCGCCCGCTGCCCGCCGGCGCCCTTCCGCGGGCCGCCCCCTGCCGGGGTTCACGCCCCCGATGCAAACTCGACTCCGATGGCCTGTTACGACGCAATGCGGCAACAACCCGCCCTTCCCGCTGCCCGCCGAAATCGCTAACGTGCTGATGCAAAAGGGTTTCTAAAAAAATTGCCGCAGCGCGGAAATCGCGCTGGACTTCGCTGCCGCAGCGCGTTATAGTTTTGTCCGTCGGCGCCGCACTGCGGCATGCCGGCGGGGGACGATTCGATGGTTCGCCTCATCAAGAGGTACGGCAGCCGGAAGCTCTACGACACGGAGGAGTCGCGCTACGTCTCCCTCGAGGAGATCGCGGCGTGGATCCGGAAGGGGCAACAGATCCGCGTCGTCGACAACAAGACGTCCGAGGACGTCACCGTGGCGACGCTGACCCAGGTGATCTCCGAGGAGGGCCGAAAGGGCACCTCCCTGTTCCCCAGCGAACTCCTCCACGAGCTGATCCGGGCGGGCGGCCGCGCCGTCTCGACCGGTGTCGAGCAGCTCCAGGAGGGTGTGGGGCGCCTGGTGAAGGCCTCCGTGGAGAAGCTGGCACCCGCGCCGGTGCGCCAGGTGCGGGAGGAGACGCAGCGGCTGCGGCGCCGGCTCGAGGAGCTGGAGGCGACGCTCGCCAAGCTGGAGGCGCGTGACCGCGCGCGCGGAGACGCGGAGCCCGAGGGCGCCGCGCAGGAAGGCCCGGCGCGCTGAGCGCCGGCATGGTCCACGGAAAACGAGCGGCCACTCGACCGGGGCCGCACGAGGAGCGGAACGATGGTGACGACGAAGGCTTCGGCCCGCGAGCTGAATCGGATCGCGGGCAGGATCGGCGAGGACGTGGTCAAGGTGGGCCGGAACGCCTGGCTCGCCGGGCTCGGTGCCGTGGCGACCGTCGAGGAGCGGGCGAAGAGCCTTCTCGACGAGCTGGTGGCCAAGGGCGAGTCCTTCGAGAAGGAAAGCGAGCTCGGCAAGCGGCTGCAGCCGGCCGCGGAGCGCGTCCGGCGGACGGTGGAGCCGGCGGTGAACACGGTGAAGAAAGCCGGCAGCGCGGTGGAGCAGCAGATCCAGCGCACGGTCAGCGAAACGCTCCACCGCCTCGGCATCCCGACCCGTGACGAGATCGGCACCCTGATCAACCGGGTCGAGAAGCTGACCCGCAAGGTGGAAGAGCTGCAGAAGGCCTCGTGACCGCGGGCGCGGGCGGGCCGGCCGGCCCGCCCGCGGCGCCCCCGGGAGGATTCGATGAGCGCCCGTCGAAGGAAAGAAGACAGCCGGAGCGAAGAGAAGGCGGCCGCGTTCCACCGGATCTGGCTCGCGGGGCTGGGAGCCCTCCATTCCGCCGAGACGGAGGGGCGCGAGTTGTTCCGGAAGCTCGTCGAGCGCGGCGAGGAGTACGCCGAGAAAGCACGGCCCACGGTGGAACGCCTTCGCGAACGCACCGCCGAACTCTCCGCCGAGCTGCGCGAGGGCGCCGGGCGGAGCTGGGACCGGTTCGAGAAGATCCTCGACGAGCGGCTGTCCGCGGCGATGAGCCGCATCGGGGTGCCCGACCGGGACGAGATCCGCCGGCTGGCCGACCGCGTCGAGGAGCTGACGCGCCAGGTCGAGGCCCTGGCCGCCGCCGGGACCGCGGCGCCGGCGGCGAAGCGGGCGACGAAGAAAACGGCCGCGCGGAGCCGGAAGAAAGCGGCCACCCGGACGGCGAAGAAGACCTCTTCCCGCGCGACAGCACGATCCGGCCAGTCGCGGAAGGCCGGACGGACGTCCCCGAAGCGGAAGGCGAAACGCTCCCGCGCCTGACCGTGGATCCGGCGATGACGTCCCGCCCCAAGGCTCGCATCGGGCTCGCTCTCGCGGGCGGCGGGGCGGAGGGCGCGATCTACGAGATCGGCGCGCTCCGGGCGCTCGAGGAGGCCGTCGCCGGGCTCGATTTCACGCGGCTCGACGTCTACGTCGGCGTTTCGGCCGGCGCGTTCGTCGCCGCGTGCCTCGCCAACCGCATCCCGGTCTCGCGGCTATGCCGGGGCCTGGTGAGCCCCGAGCCGGGCATGCATCCGATCGCGCCCCGGATCCTCTTCACCCCCGCCTGGCGCGAGTGGGTGCGCTCGGGGGGTCGCCTTCCACGGCTCGCCGCGGAGGCCGTCGCCGATCTGGCCCGGCACCCCGGCGACGTGAGTCTTCTCGGCGCGCTGACACGCCTCGCCCGCGCGCTCCCGGTCGGGCTGTTCGACAACGAGCCCTTCCGCGCCTATCTCGAACGAACGTTCAACCGTCCGGGAAGGACGGACGACTTCCGGCGGCTGAGCTCGAAGCTGGTCGTGGTCGCCGCGGACCTCGATTCGGGATCGGCCGTACGGTTCGGCGAGCCGCCCTTCGACACGGTGCCGATTTCCCGCGCCGTGCAGGCGAGCACCGCGTTGCCCGGGCTTTACCCTCCCGCCGAGATCGACGGCCGCTGTTATGTCGACGGCGTGCTGCTCAAGACGCTCCACGCCTCGGTGGCGCTCGAAGCGAAGGTCGACCTGCTGATCGGCGTCAACCCGATCGTCCCCGTCGACACCGCCCGCGCCGTCGAACGCGGCGTCATGCGGCGCGGCCGGTTGACCGACCGCGGCCTGCCGACCGTGCTCTCGCAGACGCTGCGCACCCTGATCCACTCGCGGATGACGACCGGCTTCGCGAAGTACGCGGCGCTCTACCCGTCGACCGACGTGCTGCTTCTCGAGCCGCGCCGCGACGACTATCGGATGTTTTTCACGAACGTCTTCAGCCTCTCGGCCCGACGCGCCACCGCCGAGCACGCCTACGAGGCGACCCGCCGCACGCTGCGGGAGAGAGCGGACGAGATCGCTCCGCGCCTGGCCAAGCTCGGCCTCGAACTCCGGCGCGACGTCCTGAACGATCCGGACCGCGACCTGTGGTCCGGGGTCGGAATCCACGAGGAAGCGCGCTCCGGCGTGGCGCGCAAGCTGCACCACCTCCTCGACCGCCTCGACGCCGTCCTCGAGAGCGCCGACTGAGCCGACCGCGGGCGGTCGGGTCCGCTACACCGGATCGCACGCGTCGCCGATGCCGTCGCCGTCGGTGTCCAGCTGATCGGGATTGGGCGTCGCCGGGCAGTTGTCGCACGGATCGCCCACCCCGTCGCCGTCGAAGTCCGCCTGCGAGGCGTTGCGGAAGTCCGGGCAGTTGTCGGCGTCGTCGTGGACCGCGTCGCCGTCGGAATCGCTGGCGTGGGAAGGACACGGCTGGTCGTTCGCCCGCGGGTTTCCGTCCGAATCGGTTCCGAGCCCGCTCTCCAGTCCCTTGCAGGCCGAGGACACGAGATAGAACAGCGCGTAGTTCCTGTGCGGCCGATCCGGATCGGTGAACGATGTCGCGGCCGTGCGGGATTCGATGCAATCGAACGTCGATGTCGGATCGAAACGCCAGCCCACGGTGCGGTAGACGTTGTAGCGGGCGGTCCCGGAGACCGGCTCCCAACGGATGACGTCGCGGCCGCCCTGCCCGACGGTGACGGTCGGCCCGACCTCCGGCGGCGCCGGATTCGTCGCATCGGACGGCGCGCAGTCGCAGGCGTCGCCGCTCCCGTCGGCGTCGGCATCGGCCTGGGACGGATCGTACGACGCGGGGCAGATGTCGGTGCAATCGTCGACCCCGTCGCCGTCGCTGTCGGTCGCCTCGTCCGTCAGCCCGTCGCAGTCGTCGTCGGTCCCGTTGCACAGCTCCGGACCGGGGCCGACGTCGTGCGCACAGGACAGGCTGCCGCCGGAGCACACGGTCGTCCCGGCGTCGCACGCCCCGAACTCCCCGGTGGAACAGCTCGCTCCGCTGTCGACATCGTCCTCGTCGACGAGTCCGTTGCAGTTGTCGTCCAGCCCGTTGCACGCTTCCGGCTCGTACACGAGCCCCTCGTCGACATACCCGTCGCAGTCGTTGTCGAGATCGTCGCAGACCTCCTGGGTCCGCGGGTGAATGTCGGGATTCGTGTCGTCGCAGTCGGTTCCGTCGTAGACATAGCCCGGCGGCTGCGTGCAGGAGACCTGCGAGTCGTTGGGATCGCCGTACCCGTCGCCGTCGGCGTCCCTGTACCACGTCGTCGTCGGATCACAGATGGACGGGCAGTAGATCCCGCCGCTGGACAGCCCCGGGCTGCCGCCCCAGACGATCATCTCCGTCCCGGTCCACACGGCGGTGTGATTCTTGCGGGCCACCGGCGTCTCGGGTCCGCGCGACGTCGGCGCCCACGCGTCCGCGACCGGATCGTAGCGGCCCCCATCGTCGAGAGGATCGTCCTTGCCCTCGCCTCCCCAGACGATCATCTCCATCTCGCTCCGAGCCCACACCGCCCGCGCGCCGGACCGCGCCGTAGGGAGATTCGGACCCTGGGAGACCGGGCTCCACGCATCGGCCACCGGATCGTAGCGGCCCCCCGTCGGCCATTTGGAGAAAAAGACATTGTTCTCCTCGACGCCGCCCCAGACGATCATCTCCTCCCCGGTCCAAACCGCGACATGGCCGTACCGGGCATCGGGCACACCGGGGCCGATGCTGGTCGGCCACCACCGGTCGGTGGTCGGATTGTAGCGGCCGCCGGTGTTCAGTCCGTGGGTTTCCCCCCACGGGCCGAGATCGTAGCCTCCCCAGACGATCATCTCCGTCCCCGTCCACACCGCCGTGTGGCGGGCGCGGGGGCTCGGCGCCCACACCGTGGAGATCGGGTACCAGGTGTCGACCGTCCCGGGAACGAGCGCGGCGCCGTCACCGAGCACCTGATTGCCGCGCCGCCCTCCCCACACGAGCATCCGCGTCCCCGTCCACACCGCGGTGTGCGCGTATCTCGGCGTGGGGACGGTGCCGTTGCGGTCCAGCGGCCGCCAGTGGTTCAGCGTGGGGTCGTAGGCACCGCCGTCGTCCAGCTCGCCGGTGTCGCCGGTCCCGCCCCAGACGATCATCTCCGTCCCCGTCCAAACGGCGGTGTGGCCGTCACGGGGCGCGGGTGCACCGACGGTGCTCATGGGCGTCCACGAATCGGTCGCCAGTTCGTACCGGCCGCCGGTCGACGTGCGCGAGGGCGGGTGGTCCCCGTACACCTGTCCGCCCCAGACGATCATCTCCGTTCCGGTCCAGACCGCTGTGTGCCCGGAGCGTGCCAGCGGCGATACCCGTCCTGCCGACATCGGCGTCCAGGAGTCGGTGGCGGGGTCGTAGCGCGACCCGGTGTCGTAATACGAGTCCGACCCATCCGGTACGTACCGCTTCCCGCCCCAGACGATCATCTCGGTGCCCGTCCAGACCGCGGCGTGCCGTGAGCGCGGGCCGGGGCTCCCCGGACCGCTCGAGACGGGTGTCCAGGAGTCCGCCTGGGGGTCGTAGCGCGCGCCGTCACCGAGGGACGCGGAGTGCTCCGCCTCGCCCCCCCACACGATCATCTCCGTCCCGCTCCACACGGCCCTGTGTCTCATCCGGGGGCTTGGGGCACCCGTGAGCGTCGTGGGGGTCCAGCTATCGCTCGCCGGATCGTAGCGGCCGCCGGTCTGCAGCGGGTTGTACGAATCGTCGCTCCCTCCCCACACGATCATCTCGGTTCCGGTCCAAACCGCCGTGTGCCGGTCACGGGGTGACGGAGCGCCGGCCGTGCTCACCGGGGTCCATTGCCGCGTGGCCGGATCGTAGCGGCCGCCGTCCCCGAGCCGCCGGTTGTAAGATTCCCTGCCGCCCCAAACGATCATCTCGCTTCCCGTCCACACCGCGGTGTGCCCGCTGCGAGGAGAGGGCGCGCCTTGCGTGGGAAGCGGCTCCCAGGTATCGGTCACCGGATCGTAGGCCGCCCCCGTGTTCAAGGGCGTATTCCCTGAACCTCCCCAGACGATCATCCGCGATCCGGTCCAGACCACCGATCCCCCCCGGTAGGGTGCGCCGTCGGACGACACTGGCGTCCATGTCTCCGTCGCGGGATCGAACCTCCAACCGGGCGCATCGCCCCCGAAGCCCCAGAAGATCACCTCGCTACCGGTCCAGACGGCTTTCGGGAAGGCCGCCGGGGGGTGACCGGGCCGCGAGGGCAGCGGCCTCCAGGTGTCGGTGACCGGGTCGTAACGGCCGCCCGTCCGGTACACCACGCTGGAGTAGGAGAGGTAATTGTCCCCCCCGAAAACGATCATCTCGCTTCCTGTCCAGACCGCCGCAAATGAAGCCCGCGGATCCGGGACGTCGGACGAGACCGGCGTCCAGGTCGTCGAGGTGCTGCAGAGTTGTCCGGTGACGTCGGGGAGGCTCTCCGCGCGCCACTCGCCGGCCGGCGTCGCGATCGCGCCCGGATCGGCCGCCGCACCGGACCCGACCGCGGCCAGCCACCGCTCGCGCGCAGCGTCCCACGGATCCCCCTCCGCGGGACTCCGCGAGTCGCCGAGTAGGAGGCGGACGAGGCGGCCCGCGAGGATCGGCCGCGCCAGGCACTCCGCGACGAGGTACGGGTCGTTGTCGAGGGCGGCGAACATCTCCCGCAGGACCTGAGGCTGGCGCGAGGAGCGCGCCATGCGCTCGATCTCCCCCCTGAGTTCGCGATGCGTCAGCGGCCGGCCCCGCAGCTCCGCGATCGCCAGGCTCATCGCCCGGATCTCCCGGACGCGGTGCTCGAGCGCCCGGTCGTCGACGCCGGGGGGCGACGCGGGTTTCGGCGTAGGGTTGTCCTCCGGCCAGTCTCGATGCCGCCAGCGGACCATCTCCAGCTTCCGCTGGCAGTCGATCGCCTCGGATAGCGAAAGGATCGAGGGCGCTTCCGCCTCCGCCGCCGCTGGTGGCGGGTCGGCCCGCAGCGGGGCCGGGGCGGACGCGAGGATCGAAAGAATCGCGACGAGGAAGGCCGACGGACGCACGAGACACCCCCTTTCGGCCGCCGGCTGCACCGGCCCGCCGGCGCACACCGGCTGGCCGATTCGAATCCTACGCCGGTGAGTGCGGGATCGGTAGGGCGGTTTTCCGAGCGGTGGATCGGCCGGCCCGCCGCCCCGTCGCTCAGGAGGTCCGGCGCAGGAACAGGGCCGCTCCGAGGGCGAACAGGGCGGCCCACAGGGGCCACGGGCCGTGTGAGGCGGCCAGGATCGCGCCCGCGACCAGGCAGAAGCCGCCCATCACCGAGCCGCGCAGCGCGTTGAGCGGGTTCTCCCGCGGCTGCTGCGTCATCGTCTCGAGGTACCGGAGCCCCTCGGTGATCAGCAGGGGCGCTTTGACCAGCGCGTCGACCACTTCCGGCGCGCCCCGCAGCGTTTCCTTGGCCAGCCGGAGAGGGCTGAACTGGGCGATGAAGATGCGAGACACGTGGCGCTGCGACACCTTCGCGACGTCGAGTCCGGGCTTGAGGAGCTGCCCGACCCCCTCGAACGTGACGAGCGCCTTGACCATGAGCACGAGCTCGACCGGAAAGTACATCCGGTAGTGGGCGGCGCGGCTGACCGACTCCATGATCAGTTGTGCGATCGACACCCCGCCGCTGCCGGCCCTTCGAAACCACCGCCGGGAGATTTCCTCGACCTCGCGCTGGAAACCCTTCGGGTCGCCGCGCGGGCCGGGTTCGGCCACGGCCGTGAGAAAGCGGGCGGCGTTCTCCGAATCGCCCATGACGAGGCAGTAGTAGTAGTAGAGCAGTGTCCGGCGCAGTTTGTCGTCGAAGCGGCCGACCATGCCGAGGTCGATGAATCCGGCCTTCGGACCCGGAAGGATGAGCAGGTTCGCCGCGTGCAGGTCGGCGTGGAAGAAGCCGTCCTTGTACAGCATCCGGATGATCGCCACCGCCCCGATGTCCACCAGCTTGTCGCGTTCCGCATCGCTGAGCAGGGCGGCCTTCGGAGAGGTCGGCGGGAAGCCGTCGAGGAACTCCATGCACAGGACGCGCTCGCCGCTGTACTGGCGGTAGACGCGCGGGAAGACGATGTCCGGCACGTCCCGGAAATTCGCGGCGAACGTCTCGGCGTTGTCCGCTTCCCGGCGCAGATCGACCTCCTTGAGGGTGTAGTCGACGAACTCGTCGATCACCCGGCGTGGCTGGAACCGTGCCAGGAACAGCTCCAGAAACGACCCGAAAATCTTCAGGAGAACCGCGTCCCGCCGGAGCGTCTCGGCGATGTTGGGTTTGACGGCCTTGATGATGACGTCATCCCCTTCGACGGTCCTCGCCCGATGCGTCTGGGCGATGGAGGCGGAGCCGAGTGGCTGGGGATCCACCCAGGAGAACATCTCCTCGATGGGACGTCCGACACCCTCGCGGACCAGCTCGAGGAAGCGCTCGAAGCTGACGACCGGAAGCCGGTCGAGGAGGTTCTTCAGCTCGTCGGTGATCTCCTTCGGAAGCAGGTCGTCGCGCAGGGACAGCACCTGACCGAGCTTGATGTAGGTGGGGCCGAGGATCTCCAGCCGCCGCCGGAACTGGACCGGAAAGGGAAGGTCGCGCAGATCCTTGTCGAGAAAGAGCCGGTAGAACGCGGCCGCCGCCCTCTGGAGGGCGAATCGCAGGCCGCGGGCGCGCTCCGGCTCCCGCTCGCGGACGCGGCGGACGTGAGCGACGAGGGCTCCCGCGAGGAGTCCGAGGATGTGCCGGTGCGTGGTGAAGAATCGGCGGAGGAGGCTCGGCGGGGGAGTCTCCTTGAGTTCCTCCCATCCGGGCGCGGACACCCTCTCGGGGTCGGCCTCCCGTGCGCTCGGGGTCGTCGGCATGGCGCCCTATCCTACCAGCGGCGCTCGAACGAGGCGTTTCGGGGATGCCCGGCCGCACCGGTCCCCCCGTGGCGCACCGGTGGCGGTTCGGTCCGAAGCGCGGCCGCCCGGGCTCCTCCCGTGGTTCTCACGCCCCGGCACGGAACGGATCGCGGGCCTCGAGTTCGCGGGCGGCGGCGAGCAGCCGTCCGGCCGCGGCCGGGCCGCCCCACAGCAGCGCCGCCCGGGCCGCCTGGTGGACGAGCATCGGCCAGCCGTTGATCGCGGCGGCCCCGCGGTCCCGCACGGCGGCGAGGAAAGGCGTCTCCCACGGCTCGTAGACGAGGTCGACGGCGCGGTGACCCGGGCCCACCGCCTCCAGCGGGAGCGGAGGGAGCGCGCTCTCGTACGGCGCCATGCCGAGGGGAGTCGCCTGGACGACGAGACGCGCGGAGGAGGTCACGCTCGCCAGCTCCGGATCGTCCCAGCCGACGACGCGCCGCGCGAGGTGTCCCGCCCACGCGGCGCGCTTCGCGGGATCGCGGCTGACGACCGTCACCTCCGCGCCCTCGGCGGTGAGCGCCGCGGCCACTCCGCGGGCCGCTCCGCCCGCCCCCAGGATCAGTACGGAAAGCCCCCGGAGCGAGCCGAGCTCCGGGAACAGTCGCAACGCGTCGAGAAATCCCGCGCCATCGGTGTTCGCCGCGGCGATCCGCCCGGCGCGCCGGACGAGCACGTTGGCGGCACCCGCGGCCCGGGCGGCGGCGTCGAGTTCGTCTGCGAGCCTGCACGCTTCGACCTTGTGAGGGATGGTGACGTTGGCCCCGTCCCACTCGCCCGCCCTGAGCCGTTCGAACGCCTCCTGCAACCCTCCCGGCGGCACGTCGACGGGGCGGTAATCGACCGGCGGCCCGCCTGCCGCCGCCAGCGCGCCGAACAGCTCGGCCGAACGGCTGTGTCCGACAGGGTGACCGAACAGCGCGATCCGCAGCACGGCGTCCTCCGCGGGGCGCGGCTCACCGGGTCAGCCGCGCCAGGTCCTCGAAGAACGATGGGTAGGAGATGCTGACCCACTCGGCTCCGCGAAGGGACAGCGGGCGCTCCGCCAACGCGGCCGCCACCGCCGCGCTCATCGCGATCCGGTGGTCGCCCGCCGCATCGACCTCGCCGCCGCCGCGGAGCGAGCCGCCGCGGACGGCCAGGCCGTCCTCGAACTCTTCGGCCCGCGCCCCGGCCGCCCTCAGCAGCGCCGCGGTGGCGCGAATGCGGTCGGACTCCTTCAGCCGGAGCTCCGCGGCCCCGCGGATCACCGTCTCCCCGTCCGCCGCAGCGGCGACCACGGCGAGGAGCGGGATCTCGTCGATCGCGTCCGCCACGTCGCCGGCGTCGATCGCGATGCCGTGCAGGCGCCCGCCGCGGGCCACCAGCGTACCGGCGGGCTCGATCGCCCGCTCCGGACCGGGAATCTGCTCGATCGACGCCCCCATCCGCCGCAGCAGGCGCACGAAGCCGAGGCGGGTCGGGTTGAGGGAGACCCCTTCCACGACCAGCTCGCTTCCGGGACGCGCGCAGGCGAGCGCGACGAAGAACGCCGCCGACGAAGGGTCGCCCGGAACGGCAAGATCGAACGGTTCGAGGTCGGCTCCACCGCCGGCGACGCGGAAGATCCGGCCGTCGCCCGCGGTGCGCACCGGCGCCCCGAGCGCCGCCAGCATCCTTTCCGTGTGGTCGCGGCTGCGCCCGGGAACGCGGATCTCGCTCTCTCCCTCCGCCTGTAGAGCGGCGAGGAGCAGGGCTCCCTTCACCTGCGCGCTCGGAACCTCCGCATCGACCCGGGCGCCGCGCAGGCGTGTCCCTACGATCTCGACCGGAAGCGTGGTTGCGCTGGGAGGATCGAGCCCGAAGCGGGCCAGCGGTCGCAGCACGCGGTCCATCGGCCGGCGCGACAGCGAGGCGTCGCCGTGCAGGCGGAACCGCCCGCGCCGTCCCGCCAGCAGCCCGAGCAGCAGGCGCGCGGTCGTCCCCGAGTTCCCGCAGTCCAGTTCGAGCGCGGGGAGCCCCGGGTCCCGGTCGAGACCGCGCCAGCCGCTCCCCTCGACCAGGACGTCCCCGCCCTCTTCTCGGACCGCGATCCCGAGGCGTGCGACCGCACGCCGCGTGCTCGCCACGTCGGCGCCGGGGGAGAGTCCGCGGATCCGGGATCGCCCGCCCGCCACGGCGGCGAACAGCAGCGCGCGGTGACTGATCGACTTGTCGCCCGGCACCGAAAGGCGCCCGAGGATCCTCTCCGCCGGTTCGAGCCGGATCGTGCCATGCGCCGCCATCAGCCGAGAGCCGGGGCGAGCGTCCGGCCGACGGCGCGGGCGACCCGGTCGACCTCGGCCATCAGCTCGTCGAACTGCGCGAATGTGAGGCTCTGCCGGCCATCGCTCAGGGCCGAGTCGGGGTCGGGGTGGACCTCGACGATGAACCCGTCGGCGCCCGCGGCGATCCCCGCCCGCGCGAGGGGGATGACGAACTCGCGCAGTCCGCAGGCGTGCGACGGATCGACGATCACCGGCAGGTGCGTGCGCTCCTTGAGAACCGGAACCGCGGCGACGTCGAACGTGTTGCGCGTCACCTTCTCGAAGGTGCGGATCCCACGCTCGCAGAGGATCACGCGCGGGTTTCCCGCGGCGACGATGTACTCCGCGGCCATCAGCAGCTCCTCGATCGTCGCCATCATGCCGCGCTTGAGCAGGACGGGGTGCGGCTGGCCGCCCACCGCCGACAGCAGCCGGAAGTTCTGCATGTTGCGGGCGCCCACCTGGAGGATGTCGGCATACCGGGCGACGAGATCGACGTCCTCCGGGGCGAGGACCTCGGTCACCACCGCCAGGCCGGTCGCCTCGCGTGCCATCGCGAGCAGCTCGAGGCCGCGCTCGCCGAGCCCCTGGAAGCTGTACGGGGACGACCTGGGCTTGAAAGCGCCCCCGCGCAGCACCCGGGCGCCGGCCGCGGCGACGTGGCGCGCCGTGGCGAGAAGCTGCTCTTTCGATTCCACGGAGCAGGGACCGGCCATGGCGACGACCTGCTCCCCTCCGATCGCGACCCCGCCGACCTTCACCACCGTCGGTTCGGGATGATGCTCCCGCGAAACCAGGGGGTAAGGAGGAGCCACCGGCCTCACCTCCACGACGCCGGGCATGGCGGCCAGAGCCTCGGCGAGCGCCTCGGCGCCCTGCCCCACGACACCGACGAGCGGCCCCTCCGGGGTCTCGCTCACCTGGACGCGGTAGCCCTGCCCCTCGACGAAGCGGACGACGTCCGCCTTGAGCTTGAGCGGGCATCCCTTCTCGAGAACCGCGATCATCGTTCGGGCCTCCGAGGCCGGTCGAGCGCAGCCCGCAGATCCTCGACGAATCGGACAGGGTCGCGCCCCGCCTCGATCTCCTCGATCAACGCCGAGCCGACGATCAGCCCGTCGGCATGCGCTCCGAGGGCCGCGGCGTGCTCTGGGGTGCGGATGCCGAAACCGGCGCACACCGGCCGGGGCGACACGGCCCGCACCCGGTCGAGATAGCTGTTGAGCCGGTGCCACGAGGCCGGATCGCGCGCGGCCGTGCCGCCGGTCGTCCCCGTGACCGTGACGGCGTAGACGAACCCGTCGCTGGCGCGGCAGAGCCTCTCCAGGCGCGGCGGAGGGGTCACGGGGGTGACGAGCTGGACGAGGCCCAGGCCCGCCCCGGCGAGCGCTTCGCGCAGAGGCTGCGATTCCTCGAGAGGGAGGTCGGGCACGATGAACCCGGAAACTCCCGCCTCCGCGGCGCGGCGGGCCAGGGCTTCGAACCCGGCGGCGAGGAGCGGATTGAGGTAGCTCATCAGCAGCACCGGCGCGCGCCCGCCGGAGTCGGCGACCGCGCGCAGGATGGTGTCGAGGTTGGCCCCTCTCTCGAGAGCGGCGCGGCTCGACCGTTGGATCGTCACCCCGTCGGCCATCGGATCGCTGAACGGCACACCGACCTCCACGAGGTCGGCCGCTTCGCGCATCCGCGGCAGCAGCGCCGCGAACCGCTCCCGGTCGGGAAAGCCTCCGGTCAGGAAGGCGACGAGCGCCGGCGAGGCGGACCGGATCGCCCGTTCGATGCGCGCGCCGCCGTTCACCCCTCGCCCCCCCGACGGCGTCGCGCCAGTGCCGGCAGGTCCTTGTCGCCCCGCCCGGACAGCCCGACGAGGAGGACGGCGCCGGGTCGGGCGCCGGCGAGCCTTCGCGCGCCGGCCAGCGCGTGGGCGCTCTCGAGCGCCGGGACGATTCCCTCGTGGCGGCAACAGGCCTCGAGAGCCTCCAGCGCCTCCTCGTCGGTCGCGGTGACGTAGGTCACCCGCCCGATCGCCGCGAGGAGGGCGTGTTCCGGGCCGACGCCCGGGTAGTCGAGCCCTGCCGAGATCGAGTGGGTCTCCACGACCTGGCCTTCCTCCGTCTGGAGCAGCAGCGAGTAGCTGCCGTGAAGGACCCCTGGTGTCCCGCGAACCACCGTGGCCGCATGGGCCCCGAGCCCCTCGCTCCGCCCTCCGGCCTCCACGCCGACCAGATCGACGTCGCGGTCGCCGAGGAACGGGTGGAACAGGCCGATCGCGTTCGAGCCGCCGCCGACGCAGGCGACGGCGGCGTCCGGCAGTCGGCCCGCCTCCCGCAGCATCTGGTCGCGCGCCTCCCGGCCGATGACCGCCTGCAGTTCGCGGACCAGCCACGGGTACGGGTGCGGTCCGACCGCCGAGCCCAGCAGGTAGTACGTCTCCTCCGGGTCGGACACCCAGTCGCGCAGCGCCTCGTCGATCGCGGCCCGCAGCGTCGCGTCCCCCGTGCGGACCGGAACGACCTCCGCGCCGAGGCGCTCCATCCGGTCGACGTTGGGGGCCTGGCGCTCGACGTCGACGGCCCCCATGTAGACGCGGCACGGAAGGCCGACCCGCGCGCAGGCCGCGGCGGCGGCGACGCCGTGCTGGCCCGCGCCGGTCTCGGCGACCACGCGGCGCGCCCCGACATGCCTGGCGATGAGCGCCTGGCCGAGCGCGTTGTTGATCTTGTGCGCCCCGGTGTGCGCCAGGTCCTCACGCTTGAGCCAGAGGTCGCAACCCCATGCCTCGCCCAGGCGCCGGGCCGGCGTCAACGGGGTGGGGCGCCCGACCCACGCCCGGAGCTCACCCTCGAGCTCGCTGCGGAAGCCGGGATCGCCCAGCAGGCGCCTGGCTCCCTCCTCGATCCGCTGGAGCGCCGGCATCAGCGTCTCGGGAACGAAGCGGCCGCCGAAGGGCCCGAACCGCCCGCGCTCGTCGGGGAGGCGACCTTCGACGAGTTCGGCCAGGAGGCGTTCACGCTCGGCCGCGGCGATGCGGGGGCGGGCGATCATGCCTGCTCGCCTCTCAGCTCTCGTTCCGCCTCGCGGACGGCCTCGAGGAAGGCGGCGATCTTCGCCGGATCCTTCCGGCCCGGTTCCGATTCGACGCCGCTGCTGACGTCGACCGCGTACGGGCGCACGGTCCGGATCGCCTCACCCACGTTCTCCGGAGTGAGGCCTCCAGCCAGGACGAGCGGCGCACGCCGCGCCAGGCGCGAAGCCGTCTCCCAGTCCACGGGCTCTCCGGAGCCGCTGACCGGGCCGTCGAGGACGAAGGCTCCGCCGGCCGGCGGCGACGCGCCCAGGTAACGCTCGACCTCCTCTTCGATCCCCGGCCTCGCGCGGAACACCGGCAGGAAGCGGGAGCGATAGCGGGGCGGAACGCCGCCCTCCGCCTCGAAGTCGGCCTGGATCCAGTCGGGACGGAAAACCTCCAGCACCGCCGAGAGTTCCTCACGGGTGGGCCGCGCGAAGACGGCGACCGGCGAAACGTAGGGGGGAAGCGAGTCGGCCAGGGCGGCGGCGACGTGCGGGATCACGGCTCGTGGCGAGCCGGCGAAGACGAACCCGACCGCGTCCGCACCTCCCTCGACGGCGGCGCGCAGCGCGGCCGCGTCGGTGATGCCGCAGATTTTCACCCGGACGTGCATCCGCGATTCCTCCGCGCGGCCCTGCCGGCCGCGAGCATCTCCTCGATCAGCCGTTCCGGGTCCGGCGCCCGCATGAGCGCCGTCCCCACGAGGGCGGCATCGTAACCGAGCCGCGCGACCCGTGCGGCATCCGCTGCGGAGCCGATCGCGCTCTCCGCCACGCGGACCGCGCCCGCGGGGAAGCGGGCGATCGCGGCCTCGAAGACTCCGCCCCGGCAGCGCAGCGTGGCGAGGTCGCGCGCGTTGATTCCCCACAACGGGAAGAGCCCCGCGAAGCGCTCCGGAAGGCGGGAGTTGTCCTCCGGGTCCGCGCGGCGGGGGTTCCCGCGGCTCCGGGAGCGCCGCGGGACGATCCGGGGGACAGGCCCCCCGGCTCGGGGAATCGCCCCGCCGGGCCGGCCGAGGTCCGCTTCCGCCCTCTCCCCCGCGTCCGGCGTCGTCTCCGGTCGAGGGGCGGGACCCGCGAGGGACCGAAAGGGCCGCTCGGGACCGCCGTCCGGACCGGCCTTCGCAGCCGGCGACGCCGGAGCCGGAGGGAAGCGCACCGCCTCTGCGGAGCCCCGGACGCGGTCGAGTTCGTCGGGGTCGAAGCACTCGACGAGAGCGAACAGACCCGCTTCGCGCGCCGCCTCCAGCATCTCGCCCAGGAGGGCGCCCTCGAGGAGCCGGGCGATCAACAGCACGCCGCCCGCTCCGGCGGCGCGCGCCTCCCATACCTGGTACGGATCGACCAGGAAATCCTTGCGCATCACCGGCACGCCCGCCGCCGCCGCGGCCGCCGCGAGCTGATCGAGCCCGCCGCCGAACGCTTCCGGCTCGGTCAGCACCGACACGGCCGCCGCGCCGGCGCTCGCGTAGCGGCGGGCCCGCTCGGCCGCGGCGGCACGCCGGTCTTCCGGCGGAATCTCGGCGAGCGGCCCCGCGGAAGGGCTGCGCCACTTCACCTCCGCGATCAGGTCGAACCCATCCGGCGAAAGGCGCAGCGGAGGGGGTGCCGGCCGGCCGCGCGCGCGGCGGATCAGGGCGCCGAGCGGCTCGCGCGCCTTCGCGGCGCGCGCGCGGGCGGCGGAAGCGCGCGCCATCCGGTCGAGAAAGCCATAACTCATCCGGCGCTCCTCCGAACGGGCGCGGTCCCGCGGGCGGGCCGCCCCGCCTGCGGGACCGGAGGGCCCTCGCGGCGAACCGGGCCGTTCACGCGACCCTCCGGCCGAAATCGGCGATCGCCTCCAGAAGGCGCGCGGCGGCCCCGTCGGCGACGGCCGCTCGCGCCCGCTCCATGCCGGCGCCGAGATCGGGCTCGCGCCCGGTCAGCTCGAGAACGAGGCCCGCCCCGAGTACGAGGGCGTCGAGGTGAGCGCCCCCTTCCTCTCCCCGCAGCGCCGCTCGCAGCCGCACGGCGTTCTCCCTCGCGTCCCCTCCCGCGAGATCGGCCGGAGCGCACCTCGCGACGCCCAGGTCGAGCGGGTCGACCCGCCGCTCCTCCACCTTCCCGGGCCGGACGTCGAACAGCAGGAACGGGCCGATCGGCGTCGGCTCGTCCCAGCCGGCCGCTCCGTGGACGACGAACCCGCGCGCGATCGGCAGGCCGCTGAGCGCTTCCGCCATCAGTCGCGCGATCTTCGCGTCATAGGCACCGATCAGGTGATACGCGGGTGCCGCCGGATTGGTCAGCGGCCCGAGGATGTTGAAAACCGTCCGGACGCCGAGGGCCCGGCGCACCGGGCCGATCGCCCTCATGGCGGGGTGGTAGTGCGGCGCGAAGAGGAACGTGAACCCGGTCTCCTCGAGGCAGGCCGCCGCGGCTTCTTCGTCGAGGGGCAGCGGCAGCCCGAGCGCCTCGAGGACGTCCGCGCTGCCGCAGCGGCTCGAGATCGAGCGGTTCCCGTGCTTGACGACGGGCACGCCGCAGGCCGCGGCGAGCAGCGCGGTACCGGTGGACAGGTTGAGGCTTCCCGATCCGTCACCTCCGGTGCCGACGACGTCGGCGCATCCGTCGCGCGCGATCGCCGGCCGGCGCGCGAGCTCTCTCATCGCCCGCGCGAAGCCGCGAAGCTCGGCCGCCGTCACGCCCCGCAGCCGAAGGGCGGCCAGCACGGCCCCGGAGACGGCCGGGGGAGTCGTCTCGTCGGCGAGGCGCCGCAGGAGCGCGGCGGCCTCCGCCTCGGAGAGCCGGGCGCCGTCGAGCAACCGGTCGAGCAGCCCCGTCATCGGCCGCTGCCCTCCGCCGGCTCCAGGTCGAGGAAGTTCCGCAACAGGCGGTCCCCCTCCGGCGTCAGCACGCTCTCCGGGTGGAACTGCACGCCCTCGGCCGGGAACGTCTTGTGGCGGACGCCCATGACCTCCCCGTCCGAGGTGTACGCGGTGACGGCGAGATCGGCCGGCAGGTCCTCTTCCCTCACCGCCAGCGAGTGGTAGCGCCCCGCCTCGAACGGGTTCGGCAGGCCCTGATAGAGGGTGCGGCCGTCGTGGTAGACGGGCGAGGCCTTGCCGTGCATCAGCCGCTGCGCGCGCGTGATGCGCCCCCCGAGCACGTGCGCCAGCGCCTGGTGGCCGAGGCAGACGCCGAGCAACGGCCGCCTGCCGAGGAAGGCCTCGATGACGGCCGGCGTCACGCCCGCGTGCTCCGGCCTCCCCGGGCCGGGTGAGATCACCACGTGAGTCGGGTCGAGCGCCAGCGCTCCCTCGACGTCGATCGCGTCGTTGCGCCGCACGGTCACGCGCGCTCCGAGGACGAGCAGCGCCTGGACGAGGTTGTAGGTGAACGAGTCGTAGTTGTCGATCAACAGCACGTGCGCGCTCACAACCCCTCCTCCGCGAGCACGAGCGCCGACTCGAGGGCCGCACTCTTCGCCAGCACCTCCTCGTGCTCGCGCGCGGGATCGCTGTCGGCCACGATCCCGGCACCGGCCTGGTAGCGGTAGCGCCCCTGCGAGAGAACGATCGTTCGGATGGCGATCGCCTGGTCCATCCCGCCGCCCGCGCCGAAGTAGCCGACGGTGCCGGCGTAGAATCCGCGCCGAACCGGCTCGATCTCGTCGATGAGTTGCATCGCGCGCACCTTCGGAGCGCCGACGACGGTGCCAGCGGGAAAAGACGCCGCGAACAGGTCGAACGCGTCCTTGTCCGGAGCCAGTACACCGCGCACGCCGCTGACGAGGTGCATCACGTGGCTGTAGCGCTCGATCGTGCGGTACGGATCGACGCGCACGCTTCCCCCGACCGCCACGCGGCCGAGATCGTTGCGGGCGAGATCGACCAGCATCACGTGCTCGGCGGCCTCCTTCTCGTCGGCCAGCAGCTCGCGCTCCAGACGGGCGTCCTCTTCGTCGTCCGCGCCGCGGGGACGCGTGCCGGCGATCGGGCGCAGCGCGGCCTGTCTTCCTTGCAACCTGACGAGAGCTTCGGGTGAGGAACCCACGATCGCCGCCTCTCCCGTCTCCAGGAAGTACATGTACGGAGACGGGTTCAGCAACCGGAGCGCGCGATAGACCTCGAACGGGACCACGTCGCAGGCCCCTTCGAATCGGACCGAGAGGACGAGCTGGTAGACGTCGCCGGCGGCGATGTGTCCCTTCGCGCGCCGTACCGCCTCCCGGAAAGCCGCCGGCGACAGGCTGGGCTCCGGCGGAGCGTGCTTGGCGCCGGGAGAGGAAGGCGGGACCGCGCTGCGCAGCGCCGCGATCACTTCCTTTCGGAGCGCCGCGCGATCCGACTCCGGACCGTCATGCAGGAGCGCGGCGCGGCGGGTCAGATGGTCGAAGACGAGAACGGACCGGGGCGCGAAGAAAAGAGCGTCCGGGCCCGCCGGTGGCTTGTGCGCCGGCTCGGGGAGCGGCTCGAAGAAGCGCACGAGGTCGTAGGCGGCGCAACCCACCAGCCCGCCGGTGAAAGGGACTCCCGAGAGCCCCGCGCCCGGTTTCGGCGCCCGCGCCAACGCGTCGCGGAGCGCCGAGAGCAGCTCGCCGGCTCCCCCCGGCCGGGGGCGGCTCTTGCCGCCCACCGTCAGCCCGCCGGCGTGCAGCCTGACCTCCAGGCCGTCACCGAATCCGATGAAGGAGTAGCGCGCGAGCCGCTCGCCCCCCTCCACGCTCTCCAGCAGGAATCGCGGCCGGAAGGGCGCCAGCTTGCGGTAGGCCGAAACGGGCGTGTCGAGATCGGCGGCGATGTCGAACGGCGGCTGCATCGCGGCTCCCTTCGACCGGGAGCCCCGGAGGCCGGCACCAAAAGACCCACCCCCGGGGCTCTCGGAGGTGGGTCAGCAGGTCGAGCGCAGGCGTCAGGACCGGGGCGAACCCCCCTCCGCATGGGCGGTACGCCACCACCAGCCCCGCGGAGTGGTCTTCGTGATTCCCCGTTCCGACGTGTGGTTCCTCATCGCCGGTAGCTTGTACCGCGTACGGCACCCGGCGGCAACCCTTTTCGCCGCGGTGCCCGCCTCGGCCCCGGCGCTGCGGTGTTTCCCCACCGGGCCGCCCACCCGGCGTTTCGAGCACTGTGGGGGGATCGGCGGCGGAAACGCTGGAGGCCCTGCTCTCGCCGGCGCGCGGCACCCGGTGCGCCCTCCGGAAGCGCCGGATCGGCCCGGGAGCCGCCCGGAAGACAGGCCCGCGGCCGGCCGTCCCCACCCCATTCGGTCAGCCCAGGTGATCGGATACCAGGCCCGCTGCCTCATCGGATCCGGCCGGCCCGGGCTTTCCGCCCGAAAGCGCGAGGCCGGCCGGCAACAGGCCGCGGTCCGAAGGTATGGCGCCGTCACCGGCCAAAACGCCGCCGGTCCCGTGGTCGATCGGCCCGCGCCCGGCGGCGACTCGATCTCCCCGTCGGCCGGGAGTTCCCCCTGTCGCCGGTGGCGGGGCCCCGGCGGCGGGAGATTCTGGACTTGCGCGCGGTCTTCTCGCGGGCCGCCAAGAGAGGTCCCGAGCATTCTTCCTTCGACATGCCGGTCGTCGGTTCGCACCGCCGCGGGACACCTTGCGACGAGTCCCCGCTCTTCACGCCGGAGGCTTTTCGCCGGTCCGCGCGACCTCCCTCGCATCGCGTCGGCCGTTCCTTGGCCAAGAGAGCCCGATTGCCCGCCGCCCGTGAGTCTCGGCGGAAGGTCGATCCCCTGCTTGTGAACGTGCTCCCCGCGGAGGCAAGACCGCGGTTTTCGGGCAGCCTGCGGTGGAGAACGTCACCGTCGCGGCACCCGCGGGCGCCTAATGGAGGTCGCGGGCGGCATCGCCCGCCTGAGCGCCAGACCGATGGTGGCGGGCCGGCGAATTTCCATCAGTAAGACGAGATGGTTCGACACGCGGCGCCGCTCCCCGGACCTCCGTTCACTTGCCACCCGGGCGTCGCTCTCGGTCCGACCAACGTTCCTTGCCCGATCGCGAGACGCTGCCCGCGGACCCGGCGGTCAACTCGGTGCCGACGGGCCCATAGGGCATGGCTCGGTTCCGGGAGGTGGTGCCTTAGCTGTTTTGCTGGGAGAGCCAGCTTCGTCGAGAGCGATATCTCGTCTTGCGAACCCGAACGGTCAACCCGGACTCCTCGGAAAAGCCCCGGCGAGGGCGCCGCATCGGCGCGTGGGCCGGAACCCTCGGTCCGTCTCGCCCACACCCGGCCGTCCCTTGGAGCGTGCTCGCACGACCAAGCGGATGCCGGAGTCCTCCTTATCCAAGGACACCTCTGGCGCTCGGACCTGCAGGCGATCCATGCAGCGGCACCTGATCCGTTTCGCTTCGATGTTTCATGAAAAATTAGGATCAACCGGATTGCGGCCTACGCGAGAGCGTCGCGTCACGCGAAGCGGCCTCATGGTGGTTCGGCCACCGTTCGGCGTGCGGCGCGCAATTCAGAAAGCAATCGCGTGAGCCGAGCGGGCACGTGGTAGCCGCGATTCGCTTCCTCTCGCCGCGATTTGCGGGATCGGAGCTTCGGCGATGGCCAATCGCGCGG